>CBDUAX010000223.1:0-7498 GCA_965365235.1 uncultured bacterium | reverse complement strand
CGGTTCGTGGGCATGGACTTCGATGGGGAAGCCGAAATCCGAGGGCAGGTTCCCACTGACGTCGTACCAGGAATCGCCGGCATCGTCGCTGCGCATCACATCCCAATGCTTCTGCATGAAGAGCACCTCGGGCCGGGAGGGATGCTGCGCCAGGCGGTGCACACAGTGTCCAACCTCCGCCGTCGGATTGGGGATGTACTCGGACCTCAAGCCCTGGTTGATGGGCCGCCAGCTCGCCCCGCCGTCATCGGTCCGGAAGGCGCCCGCTGCGGAGATGGCGATGAAGATCCGGTTCGGATCCACTGGATCGAGAAGAATGGTGTGGAGGCACAGCCCCCCAGCCCCAGGCTGCCAGTCGGGCCCGGACCCATGGCCCCGCAGGCCGGAAAGCTCTGCCCAATGGTGCCCTCCGTCGGTGGTCTGGAAAAGGGCGGCGTCCTCTACCCCTGCATAGACGGTGTCGGGATCGGTCAGAGACGGCTCCAGATGCCAGACCCGTTTGAACTCCCAGGGGTGCGGCGTGCCGTCGTACCACTGGTGGGTCCCAGGGACCCCGTCATAGGCGAACTCGTTGCCCACCGTCTCCCAGCTTTTCCCTCCGTCCATGGAACGAGGGATCACCTGACCGAACCAACCGCTGCTCTGGGAGGCGTAGATACGATCCGGGTCGGCCGGAGAGCCCTTCATATGGAACACCTCCCAACCGGCGAAGTGAGGCCCATCGACCTCCCAGTCCTCTCGCTTTCCATCCGACGTCAGAAGAAACGCACCCTTCTGGGTACCGACCAGAACCCTTACCCGGCTCATGACGTGCCCCTCCCTCGTGTAGCGTTGCCTCGTTGTTGGGGGATCCCCGCACACCACCCATGCGGAGGCCCTTTAATAACACGCGAGACCTCCCGAGTTCCATTGAGAACCGCTGGGGGTCCGGGGGAAACACCCTTCTGCCCCAGACCGTACATTGCTTGGGTCGGGTGGGCTCGAGGACGGGACCCACCTCACCGGACTCTCGGTCATGGTTAGCCAGCTTTGTCCAGATCCCCTGAACCCAGGATGAAGAGGATGTCCCACGCCCCCAGTCGATCCCAACCCTCTCTGTTCCTTTCCGTCGTCTGTCTGGGCATGGGGCTATCCCTTTCCGCATGCAAAGGCGCCGACTTGGGTGCCCCTCGCTTCTCGGTCCGAGATTCCGCCGGCGTCACCATCGTCGAAAACCGTGGGGAGCCACCGGAAGATGGAGGCGGGTGGACCCTCTCCACGGAACCAACGCTCCAGATCGGTGCCATGGACGGGGACGAAGCGTACCTGCTCTTCCGGGTCTGGGGGGCGAGCCGCCTCTCGGATGGGCGGATCGCCCTGGCCAACAACCGGGCTCCGGATGTCCGCATATTCGGTCCCACCGGAGAACACCTGCACACGTTCGGGCAACGCGGCGAGGGGCCGGAGGACTTCGACAGCCCGGTCCTCATGGGAGTCCTGCCCGGCGATACCCTGGTGGTCCTGGACAGACTGCTCCGGAGGGTGAACCTCTACGACCCAGACCACGGATTCATCCGCGGCTCGACCGCCACCCCCGACATCCAGGGCTATCTCCTTACATCGGGCATGTTTTCCTCAGGATCGGTCCTGATCTGGACCTCCGAGTGGAATGTGGAATCCCCCAACGGCCTCTACCGCTTCCCGAGGCAGTACCGGTCGGTGGGGCTGGACGGTGAGATCGAGACGGACTTCGGGGCGTATCCCGGGGACGAGACGGTTTACTCCACCCAGGCCCAGGGGGAAGGAACCATGGTTCTCAGTTCCACCAGGCCCTTCGGAAAGACGTCGACTGTGGCCGTAGCGGGTGACCGGTTCTTCTTCAGCTCACAGGACCATTATGAGATCCAGGTATACGACCAGGGTGGGGAGCTGGTCCTTCAGATCCGGAGAGAGGTAGAGCCCATTTCTGTCACCGACGATCACGTTGCCTCCATCATGGAGAAGATGATTGACGAGGCCGACGACAACGATCAGGCCAGGCGATTCCGGAGGATGTTCCGGGAAGCCCCGATCCCCGACTTTTTCCCGGCCCACGGGCAAATCTATGGCGACGCCCTGGGCTACCTATGGGTTGAAGAATACCGACTCCCGGGAGAGGAGATTCGACATACCACCATTTTTGATCCAGAGGGGAGAATGGTAGGTTCGGTGGTTTTGCCGGATGGGTTCCGAGTGTATGAGATCGGGGATGACTACATCCTGGGGCGCTCCACCGACGAGTTGGGGGTGGAATACCTGAGGATGTATCAACTCACTCGTCCGGACTGAAGCCTTTCGAGGGAGCGGGATCCCTTTCCGCATCTGGCACACCCACGTTCCGGACCCCCAGGTAGAGAAGGAATCCGATCAGGAACCCCAAGAGGCCGGAGGCGAGCCCCGTAAGCGGGCCCGATTCCCCCCAGAAGACCGGTGCTAGTCCTGCGGCAGCCCCGGCGCCAGACGCAAACACCAACGCCAAAGGACCCGCCCAGGGTTTCTTCCGTATGGCCCCCAGGGCTGCCGCCAGGCCTGTGGTTCCGAAGGTCAGCTGGGCGAGGTTCACCAGCCTCTGCCCCACGGTCTCCACCAGAGGCCAGTCGGTGAAGAACCCCTGGAGACCGGATAGGCCGAAGAACAGGAGAAAGACCACCGAGATCCAAAAGCCGAAGGTGCGCATGCCAGCAAGGTAGGCATTATCTTTTGGGAGAGCACTACCCCTACAATTCCAACGGAGGTTCGACCGTCGGAGCCTGGCCGAACCGACGGAATCCGCAGCTGGGAGAAGGAGCGGGTCGACCTGGCCGAAGATTTTGGGGCCATGCGGATCCTCGACAAGCCGGTGACACCGAAGGTCCTCTCCAAGACGGTTACCGAAGTCCTGAGGGGGTTCAGACCCCGAAAAGAGCCCTGGCGGGATCGATAACCCATCTTCCTCGAGGCGGGAGGCGGCTCGTCCTCGGTTGTGCCCGAGGGAGAATCAGGTTTTCTTTCTTCAGGGGTCTCGGTGGTTGGACCGTCCCCTTTCACATCACGAATCTGGAAAGTCACGGAGACAAGCAGTGGCAGTAAATCCTCCGGATCGGGCGAAGGTCGCCTACTGGAACAGTATCCTAGCGCCCTATTTTGGCCCTGACACGCGGCGCAGCGTCACCCAGCTCATCATTTCGGCCGTCCCCTTTTTCGGTCTTTGGACCCTGGCCTATTGGGCTCTGGATGTGAGCTATTGGCTCACCCTCCTCTTCGCTCTTGGAGCCACCGGGTTCCTCATGCGTCTGTTCATGATCCAGCACGATTGCGGACATGGATCGTTCTTCAAGTCGCGGCGGGCCCGGAATATCGTCGGATTTTTTATCGGGGTCTTGACCCTCACTCCCTATGAGTACTGGCGGAAAACGCATGCTTACCATCATGCGCACTCGGGGGACCTGGACCTGAGAGGGTTCGGGGACATCGATACCCTGACCATCGAAGAATATTACGCCAGGGGATGGTGGGGCCGGTTCGGGTACCGCCTTTACCGGCACCCAGTCTTTCTGTTCGGGATCGGGGCGGTACTCCACTTCGTGGTGGTCCACCGCTTTCCCTCGACCACGCCGAGGGGTTGGAAACGGGCCTGGCGGAGCGTCTGGCTGACCAACCTGGCTCTGGTGGCAATTCTCACCGTGATGGCCCTCACCATCGGCCTCAAGAGCTTCCTTCTGGTCCACGGCCCGGTAATCCTCTTCACCTGTAGTGCCGGGGTGTGGCTCTTCTACGTGCAGCACCAGTTCGAAGAGACCTACTGGCATCGGACCCATGATTGGGACTACTACGATGCCGCGTTGGAGGGAAGCTCCTTTCTGGCCCTGCCCAAGCCTCTCCAGTGGTTGACGGCAAACATTGGGATCCACCACGTCCACCACCTCAGCGCCCGGATCCCCAACTACCGGCTCCAGGAGGCCATGGATTCCATCCCGGAACTCCAAAACCCCACTCGGGTGACGATGCTTCAATCCATCAGGCTCATCGGCCTCTCTCTCTGGGATGAAGCCGAAGAACGGCTGGTGGGGTTCAGGGAAGCCCGGAGACTGTACCGACGGAGGGCAGCAGCCTAGGAACCCCTTCAGGAACCACTGCCGTCTGTTCCAAACCCTGCACGACAAGTGGCGTACGGAGAACCCCCGGAGTCGGAACATCCGACCCGGGGGTTTCTGTTCGGTCTGGGTTCGGGTTGGGCTCCGCCCTTACGCGTGGAACCCGTCAGGGGGTCTGGGACCCCGTCTCCCCCACCGGCGTCGTGGTCCAGTGGTGATGGTAGTGGAGGATCTTCCAGGCCCCGGCCTCCTTGACCCAGACGGTCGTGCTGGTGAGGGGGAAGGTATTTCCAACCTCCCCATCGTTGTTGGTGATGAACCAGTGGACCTCTGCAACCCGAATGGCCAGGGTTGGGGAGAGGACCGCGGTGTACTCCTTCTGAGGCTCAAAGGTGGTCCCCTGCCTCGACTCCGCCATGGGAGCGAAAAACTCCTGGATGGCCCCGTTGTCGGGCAGAAGCCGCAGCGAGTGGAGATACATTGCCGGCTCCCCGACGAAATAGGCTGTTGGGTCTGCAACATAGTAGGCCATCATCGCTTCCTGGTCGTTGGCAGTGCCCAACGCGTTCAGCTCTTGGGTCCGGGCGTCGAGCTCAGCCACGATGGCGGCCTTGTCGGCTGAGGTGAATTCCGCCTCGGGCGGCGGTGCGCAGGAGAGAAGGGAAAGGGAGATCGTCGTGACCATGAGGAAACGGGAAGTCATGGGTGCCTCCTTGGTGGTTGGTCAGCTTCCTTTGGCAAACAAACCCAGGCCCGTTCCATCAGGAGCCCGTCTCGTCCACGGGAGTGGTACTCCAGGTATGGTTGTAGTGGACGATCTTCCAAACACCCTCTTCCTTTACCCACATGGTGGTGCTGGCCAACGGGTAGGTGGGTCCCTCGACCCCTTCGCTGTTCACGATGGAGTACGTGTGCCGGGCGTACTGCAGGGCATGATTCGGAGATAGCACCGCGATCCGGGAGTCAAGAAGCGTATTCCTCTGGGCGTTCCGACTTTCCAACATGCTAGAAAAGAACTGGTCCATGGCCGGTTTGTCAGGGATTAGCTGCATGCCCTGCACAAAAAGGCCCGGTTCACCCACAAAGTAGAGCTCGGGGTTTGCCGTGAATCGGCTCATGAAGCCCTCGAAATCACCCTGAGCGGCCCGAGCATTCAATTCACTCACGATTCCTTCGATTTCAGCGACGATGGTCGCCTTGTCCGCCGATGTAACCTCTGGTTCGGGGGGCGGGGCGCAGGAGACCAGAGGGAGCAGCAGCACTGCGACCAGAAAGATACGGCGCTTCATGGATGCCTCCTTGGTGTGAGGGGGTCTCCGGGAAGGATACACGCGAATCCGGGTCAAACAAGGGCGGGGGTGGTCGGGTCCTCGACGTACGAAGCCCCTGACCGTTCGAAACGGCCAGGGGGTCGAGCACTCGGGAAGTCGAGGGAACGGGCTGGAGTTTTTTACCCCGGCAATCTCCCTACAGGTGAACCTCGTGGAGCCTAGGCGATCTCCACCAACTCCACATGGAAGGTGAGATCCTCCCCTGCCAGGGGGTGGTTCGCGTCGAGCTGGACGGAGGCGGCATCCGCTTTGATCACCACCACATCCATCTGGCGACCATCCTTGGTCTCCATCCCGAGCCGCTCCCCTTCCTTCGGATCATACCCCTCCGGGAGGTTCTCTCTGGGCACCGTAAAGACAAGCTGATCCAGACGGGGGCCATACGCCTCGTCGGAGGGGAAGGTGACCGTCTTTTTCTCCCCTACTTCCATCCCGGTGACTGCGGTCTCGAACCCTGGTACGACCATTCCCTTCCCAAGCTGGAAGGCCAGAGGGTCCCGACCATTCGAGGTATCGAAGACCGATCCGTCCGAAAGTTTCCCAGTATAGTGAACGTGGACCGTGTCGCCGCTCTTCGCCTGACTCATTCTGGACCTTTCAATAAAAATGAACCCGGGCCGAGGGAAGCTGCCCCGGCCCGGTTTGGTTGCGTCGAGCTAAGTATAGCTATTTTCGGCTCCGACGTTCCCCGGTCAGTCGCCTTTTCCGATCTTCTTGGCTGCCCCCTGGAGCACATCCTGGATATCCACACCCACGGCCGAAGAAATGGCCTCCATGGTGCCCAGGGCTCCGTGGACCCTCTGATTCACTGCGTTGGAGACTCCGTCTCCACCCCCTCCGTCCAGAACCACTACCCGGTCGATATCCACACCCCCAACAGCCAGAACCGAGGTCTCGAGGAGCTGTGGGAGCTTCTCGGCCAGGAATACGGCATAGGCGTCGTCCCCACCCTGCTTGACCTGGTCGTACAACATCCGCAGGGCTTCGGCACTGGCCCGACCCCGCTCCAGGATGGGCGCGGCGTCACCCTCGGCTTTGACCTTTGCGGCCTCCCTTGCCGCATTCGCGGGCTCCACCACATCGGCTTGGAGACGAAGTTTCTCCCGCTCGACCCTCCGGGACTCCAGCGCCTTCTGGGCCTCGACTTCGGACTCCTGGGCTTTCACCAGAGCCGTCCGCTCCACGATCTGTGCCTCCCGGTCCAGCTCGGCCTTCCGCACCCGGAGCAGATTCTGGGCTTCGGCAATCTGGACGTCCGCCTGGGCTTCCTTCACCTCGGCGACCTGCCGTGCTGTAGCCTGCCGTTGCCGGGTCTCCGCCGCGGCATCCGCTTCGGCGATTTCGGCGTCCCGGACGGCTTCGGCGGCTTTCTTTCGTCCGATGGCTTCCAGGTAGCCCCGCTCGTCGCTGACGTTCTGGATCTTCAGAACGTCCAGATGGAAGCCCAGGGCTGCCAGGTCTTCCCCGGCATCCTCCGCAAGAGCGGCTGCGAAGCCAAGACGGTCCTCGTTCACAGCTTCCGGGGTCAAGGTGGCCAAGACTCCACGGAGGTTCCCCATGAGGGTGTCTTTTGCCATGGAGATGATCTCGGACTCGGGTTTTCCGAGTATCCTCTCAACGGCGTTATTGAAGACCGTCTCCGGTTCCGAGGCGATCTTCACATTTGCGATGGCCTCGATGTTCAAAGGGATATTCCCTTTGGAGAAGGCGTTCGTCACCGAGATCTCGATGGGAAAGGTCTCCAGGGAGGTGTACTGGACCGTCTCGATGATGGGGACCCTGAGAGTCCGACCACCGATAACCGAGCGGTACCCGATGGTCTCCCCACTGGGGAGTTTCCGGTTCCGGCCCGTGAGCACAGCCGCCATGTTCGGCGGAACGATGACGATGAGAGATTTGATGGTCAGGATGGCGACCGTGACCACCACAAGGAGGGTGAATGCCAACGCTACGGCGCCGGCAATCAAGTCATCAGTAGGCATTGATTCCTCCCAAGCAGCAAGCGGATCCGGAGGAAGTCCTCCGAGAAGATGGAGACCACCTGCTCTTCGACGGGAAGCGGGGAATACTGGTCCT
>CBDUAX010000222.1:0-7511 GCA_965365235.1 uncultured bacterium | reverse complement strand
GAGATTCTGACATGTGACTGGAGTTCAGACGTGTGCTCTTCCGATCTAAAGGGAACACGACGCGGGCGCAGGGGGGGGGCAGCGCGCATTGTACCACCTTTTGTGGCCACCGGAGCACCCAGGAAATTCGAGGATCCGAAACGAAGCTGAGGCCCGAAGTGGCTTTGTGGATTTCACCCCGAAACCGACGCCTTCCGGGCCGGAGTGGGCCGAAGAAGTCGAAGGTTACGAGGAACCGATTCCAACAATAGGCCCCGACGGTCCCTGTGGCCAACGAAGGGCGGGCCCCTCAGTCCACCCGCAACGCCTCCAGCGGATCCACACCGGTTGCGCGCCTGACCGGTACGGCCGTGGCTGCCAGCGCTACGAGGATCATGACGGCTGCAGCAGCGGCCAAAAAGGTCGGGCTCAATGGGCTGATGCCATAGACCATGCTTCCGGTAAGGCGGGTCCCAGCCCAGGCTCCCAGAAGACCCAGGCCCAGGCCCGGGGCCACCAAGAACCCAAGGCGCGTCAGGAAGAGGGTAGCCACCCGACCTCCATCGGCACCCAGGGTCATGCGAACCCCAATCTCGTGGGTCCGCTGGCTCACTGCATAGGAAACCACCCCATAGGTCCCGGCGACGATGAGAACCAGCGCCGTGAGGGCAAACAAACCAACCAAGAGCGTAGAGAACCGGCGCCCGGCTGTCCGCCGCTCGAGAACTCTGGCCATGGTATACGGTGCTGGCACCGGCAACGCCGCGTCCAACTCTCGAATGATGCCGCGAATGGATGGGGTCAGCCTCTCCGGGTTCCCCTGGGCATTCACGGTCAGGATCATCTCCCAACCGCCCCACACTTCTCCCGTGTAGGGAAAAAACATCTCAGGAATCGCGTCGGACTCCGGCCCCCACTGCCGAACATCCTCCACTACCCCTACGACCTCGGCTCTGAAATACTCGGCGCGACTGTTCGGCCGGACGAACTCGCCCAGGGCGTCCCGATCGGGCCAATACTTATCCGCCATGGCCCGGTTGATGACCACCGGAACTTCGATGAGGTCGTCTTCCTCCTGGGCCTGATCGGCCCCCATGGACATATCGCGATCGTCGAAGGTCCTCCCCGACAGGAGTGGAATCCCCATGGCCTCGTGATAGCCGACGCCCACAAAGGTGTACTCCACCAGACCGGAGTGGGCGTTCGGATCGTACACCTGATCGTCCACCAGAACCCCTCCGTTCGATCCGCCCTCCAGAGGAAGCTTGCTGGTGAGGCCGGCCAGATGCACGCCGGGGACCGCCCTGATCCGCTCCAGAAGCTGGTCGTAGAACGCCTTTTTGGCGTCCAGTTCCTCATAAGCAGGTCCGGCCAGCGGGAGTTGTGCGACAAGGACCTCGTCGGTGGAGAAATTGTTGGTCTGGTTCATGACGTTGGTATAGCTGACGGCCAGGACCACCGCTGCGTTCACCAGTATGAACCCGACTGCCAGTTGGGTGACCACCATCCCAGAGAGGAGTCGGCTCCGATTCCCGCCCCTGGACGCCCGGCCGTGTTTGATGACCTCAGCCAGATTGGCCCGGGAGGCAAAAAGCGCAGGGGCCAGCCCCACCAGGATCCCCGTCAGAACGGTCACCCCCGACGCGAAGGCCAGCACCGTCCCATTGACCCGAATCAGCTGTCCTCTCGGGATGCTCTCGGGCATCACCGCCTTGATGGCATCCACCCCCCAGAAGGCCATGAGGATGCCCACGAAGCCGCCAAGGACCGCCAGAGCCAGGCTCTCCGTGATAAGCTGCCCGATCAGGCCCTTCTTCCCTGCACCCATGGATGCCCGGATAGCGAACTCCGAGGACCGGTTCATGCCCCTGGCCAGAAGCATGCTTCCCACGTTCGCGCAGGCGATGAGAAGCACCAGGCCCACGATGACCAGAAGAAAGACCAGGGTGGAGCTGATCCCGCCCAGAGTCCGGGCCATCATGGGCTCAACCCGCATGCGGGTTCTGGCGTTTGAGTCGGGGTATGCATCGGCCAACTGCTGGGCGAGAACCTTCACCTCCGCATCAGCCTCCTCCTGGGTGACGCCGGGAGAAAGGCGGGCGAAACCACCCAGCCAGTGACTCGACCGACCCGTGCCGTCTCTGGGCAGGACCAACGGGACCCAGATCCGGGCGTTGTCTCTTCCGCCCCAGGGAGTGGGCGAGCGGAAGCCCTCCGGCATGACGCCAATGATCTCCCAGGGTTCTCCGTCGATGTTCACCTGCCTCCCCACAGCCTCCACGTCCCCTCCGAACTGATCCTGCCAGAGCCCAAAGCTCAGGACGAGAACCCGCTCGTTCCCATCGTATTCCTCCTCTTCCGTAAAGAGTCGCCCATGGAGAGGGGGCACGCCCAGGAGCTCCAGCAGACTGGCCGTGCAGCGTGCCGCCCGGATCCTGACGGCCTCCCCATCGCCGGAAAGGTTGTACATCCCGTTTGTGACGACCCCGAACTCCTCCAACGTCTCGGACTGCTCCCTGACGTCCAGGTAGTCAGGCCCGGTGAAAGGCTGACGCCAACCCTCCCCCTCGGGAAACTCCCATACCGCAACCAACCGGTCGGCTTCAGGATAGGGCAAGGGTCGGAGGACGATCCCCTCCAGAGCCGAGAAGATGGCCACGTTCCCGCCGATGGCCACGGCGATGGTGAAGACCAGGAGAGCGGAAAATCCGGGGTGCCGAGAGATCTGCCGGAGAGCGAAACGGATGTTCTGGTGCAGGCGATCCAACATGAAGAAGGCTCCGGTGGGAAAAGGGCTGCCCATTTTTCCCTTGGACGCCACTCAACCCCGAAGGGTTCGGTTGGGGCCGTCACTAGTATGCCGCCGGGGGTACGGCAGCCCGGCTCGAAAGGAGTAGCCCGCTCCTTTTCCGAAGCCCTGGAATTGAGAAGGGTTGGGGCGACTCTCGCCACCTCGACCCTCTCAATCGTCTGACTGTTATGCAGGTGCTTCGAAGCTAGTTGTCGCCGCAGGGCGACAGCTCCGGATGAGCGGTGTAGCTCTCGAACGCTTCCCCTCCTGTGGACAGGGTGACCGACGTCGATTGCCTGGCAGGGAGGTCGATCCGGTCGGTCGGTCGCAGTTCGGTCCTTGTCGAGAGGTGGACCTCGACGCGGATGGCGCAAAGCCTCTGTTCGGTGGTGTTCTCTACCGTGCCTGCGAGGGTGTTGGAGCCGGAATCGAAGGACAGTACCAATCGGGCACCCCGACGAACAACGTCCCATCTCTCAGCGGTACACTCCCGACTCCTCACCCTCCTTGTCGTGACCACCTTCTCCTCCGTGATCACCGCCCTCACCGGCATGCTCATCACCCTCAGCGTGCTCCCCGCCCCATGGTCACCACGAGCGCCACCATCAGGGTGAGGATCCAATGGTATTGGCCATCTTTCATACCGCGACTCGGGGGTGTGAAGAGATTGGCGCCCGGCCCCGGTTTAGTGATTCCCGGAATCGAAGCCGGACCCAGAGGATTTCGTCTCTCCTGTTGGGGCCAGGCCATCGGGATCCATGACCCGATCCAGCACGGCCGCCGCCACCAGGATTCCCTCGACGTTCAGCGCAGTCCGGGCCATGTCAGGAATCCGGTCCACGCCGATGAGGACCCCCAGGCCATCCAGGGGGATTCCCACCGTGCCCAATGCCGGAGCCATGCCTACCACTCCGCCCGAGGGGATCCCCGCCACCGTGAAGGAAACGATGAAGGTGGCCAGAACCGCTCCACCGATGCTGGAGACCGGGAGGGGCGCCGAAAAAAGCCAGGCGAGGAAAACGATTCCGGCACCCTGGAATACCGCCGTCCCGGTTCGGCCGATCCCTGCGCCCAAGGGGATCACGAAGCTGGTTACGGAGCGGGAGAGCTTCAACTCGTCCTCTGCGCTCTCCAGCATGGCCGGGACCGAAGCGGCGGTACTTGCGGTGGAGGCGGCGATGACGAGGGGGTTCGTGGTGGCCTTGAGGAAGGCACCCGGGGAGCGTTTTCCCAGGAGGACCACCAGGGGGAGATAGACCAGGGCGACGAGTAGGACCAGCCCCACCAGGACCGCCAGAATGAAGGCCCCTAGTGCCTGGAGCATGGCCCATCCCGCCCGGGCCGTCACAGGAGCCGCCAGAGCGAATACCCCAACCGGGGCCATGAGAAGGATCCAATCCACGAGCTTGAGGAATGCTGCGGTAACGGCATTGCCGAACCCCAGAAGGGTGTCCCTTTCCTTTTCCGGCAGGGCTCCCGTGGCGGCGGCCAGTAGCACTGTGAAAACGATGAGAGGTAGAAGTGCCCCCTCCGCAGCTGCCTGGAAGGGGTTCGTGGGGATCAGAGACAGGAAGAACTCCACCATCCCAGGTAGAGCCGGGGCGTCGGTGGAAGCAGCAGTGACCGCTTGCGCCGCCCCCTCGCTGGCCAGGGGTAGGATCAGCTTCATGACCCCCATCCCCAGGAGAACGGCCGTACCTGTCATGAAGGAGAAGAGGAGAAGGGTGACAGCGCCCAGCTGACCCAGCTTCTTCAGGTCCCCGAGAGAACCGACCCCGACGAAGATGACCGCGGCCACCAGGGGGATGACCACCATCTTCAGGAGGTTCACGAATGCCGTGCCCAGGGGCTCGATCCCCACCGCAAATGCAGTAAGGAACGGCGACCCGGTGATGGACGCGACCATCCCCAGGAGGAGACCCGAAATCAATCCGATGGCAACTGCGGTATGGAGCTTCATGGCGTCCTATTCTACGCAACCCTGCTCAACCCGAAACCCCTACAGTTTCCCGTGCGTACGGACGGGTGTTATGAGTCCCCTTTTCCAACCTGGTTTCCTCGGAGTCTACACCATGTCAGCCTGCGGTACCTTTTTCTTTCGCCTCCCCAGGCGCGTCTCGAGGGTCTTCCCGTTTCTCTCCCTCGGACTTGTCCTTGGAATCCCTCTCTTTTCAGCTGGCCCTACGCCGGCATCGGCCCAGGAAGCCAACCGGATCTGGGGGCAGGTTGAGACGGCCGCCGGCCGCATGTACGAAGGCTTCATCCGGTGGGATCGGAATGAGGGCAGCTGGGTCGATCTCCTGAATGGTAGCAAAGAGACACCCAGGGAAAACCAGGAAATCTGGAAAGAGCTCGCCGACGCCGAACACGAACGGAGAGACCGGACCATCGAGTTCCTGGGCATCAGCATCTCCTGGGACGACCGGGACTTCCCAGGAACCGCCGAGTCGGGCATTCGGTTCGGCCATATAGAGCGTCTGATTGTCCTGGATGATGATGCTGTCGAGTTGGAGTTGAAGTCGGGAGAGCGGGTAGAGTTCGAAGGGGGGTCGACGGATCTGGGTCGAGAGATCCGGGAGTTGATCATCGATGACCCTCGGGAGGGTCAGATCGAGCTGGAGTGGCGAGATCTGGATCAGATCCGATTCCGTCCGGCGCCAGCCTCCGGAAGACCGGAAGGGATTCGACTGTACGGAACGGTGGAAGATCGTTGGGGTGGGCAGCATACGGGGTACATCTCCTGGGATCTGGACGAGATCTTCACCTCCGACATCCTCGATGGTGAGGAGGAGGGGCGGGACCGTGAGATCCCCTTCAGCCGAATCGCGGGAATCGAGCGGGATCTGGGCCGCTCCAGAGTGATCTTCAAGGACGGGGAAGAGATGGTCCTGTCCGGATCCAACGACGTCGACGACGGGAACCGGGGAGTACAGATCTCCGATCCGGAACTGGGGATGGTGGAGGTGGAGTGGGACGAGTTCGAGTCCGTGCGCTTTTTTGAACCCGGCAGGGAGGTTGGGTACGAGGCGTTCGATGGAGGCCACCGCCTCAGCGGTACGGTCCTGACTCGGGACGGTGAGGAGTTCACGGGCTGGATCAAATGGGACGCAGACGAGGAATACTCCTGGGAGATGTTGGACGGGGAAGACCGGGATATCGTCTACGATGTGGAATTCGGAAAAATCGCCACCATAGAGCGAGAATCTTCTCGTAGCGCAAGAGTGACCCTCGTGGACGGTCGGGTCCTCGAGTTGGAGGGCTCCAATGATGTAAACGAGGAGAACAAGGGGATCTTGATTCAGGTCGACGAAGAGGACCGATCCCGAACAAGGGGATGGGTGCTTGTGGACTGGGAGGACTTCCGGGAGATCCGCTTCCATCACTGAACCCCTCGAACTCCATGGGACGCCCCGGGGGGAAGAAGAAAGCAATGACCCGATCGTTTTTGAAGCCAAGGTTTCGGTCCCGGGCCGGCTTGATGCCGGCCTTGGCGTTCTGTCTTCTGCAAATCGGTGAGGCCGGGGCCCAGCAGACCCCCCTCGGGGCCTATGCACCCGATGCCTTCCTGGATCCCACTGCGGAATCCCTCTTCCGCTCGGCCCAACTAAACTGGTACGGCATCGACACATCGGTGGTCCGCTACACCGCCCTCATCAAACAACGCATCGGTGCCGGCATCCGCACCCCACTGAAAGACCGAACCATATTCAGGAATGAGACGGCCGTCCGTGCCTTCTGGGACCGGGACCATGACGCCCTGATCCAGGTCCTGGGGGCCCGGTCACAGCATCCGGGAAGGGAAGAGGCCAAGAGGGAAGAAAACTGGAGTTTCATGGACGATCTCAGCATCGACAGCCCGTTTGAACCAGGCGGCGACCGTCTCCTGTTCGGGTTCACCGATGCCGATGACCCTGAAGTGACCGACCCGAACCAGGAGGACTTCTGGATCGCCCACCCCCTGGCCACCGGGGCCGATACCCTCTACCGCTTCCAGAGCGGCGACACGCTGACCTTATCGCTCCCCGATGGCCGACAGCTGAGGACGGTGCAACTGGACGTCCTCCCCCGAGAGGCGGATGTGCACCGCCTGTCCGGGACTTTGTGGATCGAACCGGAGGAGGGAGCCCTGGTTCGCGGGGTTTACCGGTTGAGCCGGGAGCTCGATGTGATCCGGGACATCCCCGACGTGCGGGAAGAGGATGAGCGGGGAGAGTTCGATATGGTCCCGGGGGTTCTGAAACCCTGGACCTTCGAGATGAGCCTGGTTGCCATCGACTACTCCCTATGGGAGTTCCGAGTCTGGCTTCCGCGGTCCATGCGAATCGAAGGGGAAGTGGCGGTGGGCATCCTCAAGATGCCCATCTCCATGGATCTCTCCTACGAGATCGAGTCGGTCACAACGGTGGACGATCTGGCCGAAGACGCGGCGCCAGAGGGGGAGGCCCATCGGTTCGACAGTCGCGAAGAAGCCATGGATTTCCTGGCCCAGCTCCTGACCGACGCCGACGGGGTCGCCTACCAACCTGCGGCCGGCATCACCAGGACATCCAACGGTCGCACTTCTCGCTTTCTGATTCCTGAGGACACCGAGATCCTGGAGACCAGCCGACACCTCCCCCCTCCCATCTGGGAGGATGCACCGGGGTTCTCGTCGGAGGATGAGCTGCGAACGATGTTCGAGGATCTGGGAGACCTCCCCCCGATCCCGATGCAGGGAACCCCCTGGGATATGAACTGGGGC
>CBDUAX010000221.1:0-7528 GCA_965365235.1 uncultured bacterium | reverse complement strand
GGGCCGGTAACTTTCAACGGGCCAGGGTCCATCTCTCTCGGCTCCAGGAAATGGAACCGCCGGTAATCTGGGGACTTGCTACCTTCGCATGGAACCTCGCCACTTTCGACCCGGTCGATGCGGAAGCGGCAGTCCAAGTGCATTCGGGTTTCCTCTCATTCCTCGGGTACCCGTTTCCGGACCGGGCCTCGGCATGGGTCGAAGCCCTCACCACACCAGATTCCGAGGATCGGAGGATAGCTGGGGAACTCCTCGAGGACGTTGTGCTTCGGACCCCTATGAGCCGTGCGGACCTTCTCCTGGAGTATTCGAGAGGGGCCCCGGCTGACCTGTTCTTTTCGGCGCTGGAGGAAGCGATAGGGAAAAGGCACTTTTGGGTGGCCTTCGTGCCGACTTTCTTCAAGATCCAGGATCATCCTCTGAGGCTGGATATCACCGAGGATGTTCGGTGGAGGCAATTCCTTTCGGAGTTCTCCCAAGCTTCTTCGTAGGCCAGCGGAGAAATCCTGCCCGTTCTCCCAGCCCGAAGTCATGATGCCGGCAGTGGCTGGTCGGGAAAGAGTGGGTTCGCCAGGGCCAAGTGGCCAACTCGTCTTCTCGGAGAAAAGGCAATCCCGCTCAATCAGATAAGATCAAGCGGGATAAGCACTTTGGAAAATGGGCCTGGGTAGACTCGAACTACCGACCTCACGCTTATCAGGCGTGCGCTCTAACCACCTGAGCTACAGGCCCCAAATGGTAGCCCTTAAGCTACCAAACTGATTGGGTGGGTTCAACACCTTCGCCTGGACTGCTGCCGTTTTGTAACTGGCTTCCCCGGTGCCCAAGAGGCAGCGATCACTCGCGCCGATTCGCTTGCCCCGGGACACCCACCTTCCCTACCGAAGCATCTCCCGGACCTTACGGGCCAGGTGCTCGATCCGGTATGGCTTCTCGAGGAGATGGACGCCGGGATCGAGGCGGCCATTGTGGATGATGGCGTTCTGGGAATAGCCGGAGGTATACAGGACCGGCAAACCGGGATCGTACGCCCTGGCTTCTCTGGCCAGGTCCCTCCCACTCTTCCCTCTCGGGAGAACCACATCAGTGAAGAGAAGGGAGAAGGTTCCAGGGGGTTGATCCTTCAGGATCGATAGCGCGTCTTCGGCGTGCCCTGCCGACTCGGTCCGGTAGCCGAGAGAATCAAGTGCCTGGATGGCGATCTCCAGGACCGCGAGATCGTCTTCCACCACCAGGATCTTCTCTCCGGCGCCACCCGGTCGGGCACGCCCACTCGCCCGGTCCTCCATCCCCAGGTCCATCTGCTCAGCGAGAAGCCGAGGCAGATAGAACCGGACCGTGGTTCCGTTGCCCTCCTCGGAGTAGAGCTTCAGGTGGCCGCCGGATTGTTTTGCGAATCCATACGCCATGCTCAGGCCCAGACCACTCCCCTCCCCCACCTCCTTGGTGGTGAAGAATGGTTCGAAGGCTCTGGAAAGGACGTCTGGGGACATCCCGATTCCGGTATCGGACACCGCCACCATGACGTACTGTCCCGGACGCACTTCCGGGTTCGACGCAGCGTAGGCTTCGTCTAACCGGGCGTTGGCCGTCTCGACGGTGAGCTTGCCGCCCCTGGGCATGGCGTCCCGAGCATTCAGGCAGAAGGTCAGGACCACATTCTTCACCTCCGTCGGATCGGCCTGACACGCCCAAAGTCCTGCCCCCTGCACAAACTCGATCTGCACGTCTTCTCCGATGGTGCGTCGGAGCAGCCGGTCCATATCGGCAAGCAGTTGATTCAGATCCACCGTCTGGGGCCGAAGCGCCTGTTTCCTGGAGAAGGCCAGAAGCTGATGCGTGAGGGCCCCACCCCGCTCTGCCGCAGCCATGGCATCCCTCAGGAGCCCCAACTGTGGATCATCGGGGGGGAGGGAGTCATCCATCAGATCCAGACTGGCGGAGATGATGGTGAGGAGGTTGTTGAAGTCATGGGCGACCCCACCGGTGAGTTGTCCCACCGCCTGCATCTTTGTGGCCTGGCGAAGCCGATCTTCCCGGTCGTAGATCTCCGTCATGTCCCGGGCCACGGCCAGCATCACCGGGGGCTCCTCATCCTCCGAGAGCTGAATATGACCCTCCACCGGATACCGCGTGCCGTCCTTGCGGATATGATGGACGGCGAAGTGCAACACCGAGATCTCACCGGTCCTCAAACGCGACAATCCCCTCCGCAGCTCATCCTCGTCCGCCTGGGAAAGGAAGTCGAAAGGGGAATGAACACTCAGCTCTTCGTCTTCCCATCCCAGCTTCTGGCGGAGGGTCTCATTCATCTGTACAAGGTGGAAGTCGTGGCCGTGGAAGATGTAGATCTCCCTGGCCGAATCCTCCATCAGGCGACCCAATCGCTCTTGTAGCGTCCGTGTGACCCGGGCCTGAGCGTCGGTGCGTTCCCGAAGAGAGGTCATGGCCAGATTCAGGATCTCCGCTAACCGTCCCAGCTCGTCTCCCCGGACCACTGGAACCGGCTGGTCGAAGGTGCCGGCTCCGACCCGGGTCAGACCTTTCTCCACCTCCTTGAGGGGACCATCGACCCGGGCACTGAACCAGGCCAGGGCCGCCCCCACGAGAAGGATCCCCACCACTGCCCAAAGAACGGTGAGAGTCCGAAGCTGGCGACCGGAGGCGACCGTTTCCTGCTGCCGCTCAAGAAGCAAGCGGAGGCCAGTCACCTCGGCCTCAACCAGAACAGAGGACAACTCCCCGGCCACACCCTCCGCTCGGGACAGGGTTTCCCTGGCTTCCGCAAAGAGCCCGTCCTGGAACTGACCCAGTGCTTCCGCCAGCAGAGCCTCGACAGCGGACTCTAGCTCTCCGGCCCGGACCAGGACCGGGTCCACCGTGCCGGCCGCCTCCAGTTGGGCTACCAGTGCCCGGATGGTTGGGCCATCGCCCGGGGAGATCCACTGCTGGACCAGGGTCGGCGTAGCCGGGGTCCCCTCCGAACCCAGCGCATCAGCAAACTGCGCCGTGGCGGCATGAAGGCTGGTTACCCGGGCACCGAGCCCCTCGAACCGGGTAGCCAGCTCCTCTGCTTCCCTCAAAGCGGTTTGGGATGAGAAGAGGGACGAGAAAGCGAGATAAGACCCCATCCCGCCGATATAGAGAACCCCCAGGAGGAAGATCCCCGCCAGAGCATAGCGAAGGGAAAGGGGTTTCATGGTTGAGCGATCACCCGGGATATCGCCTTTGAACGGGAAGCAGGGTTCTTCCGATCAAGAGCAAAAAAGATAGACCCCGGGTCGATCGCCTGGAAAGGTACGCCTCATGGATGGGTCCGGAGGTCGGCCCTTGGTCCGGGCATGGCCGAATACAACAAGGCCGCCCCCATTCGGAGAGGGCGGCCTCAGTACGGCGTCGGTCTATGGTTCGGGGTCTAGATGGAGCTAGTTCCAGCGTTCAGGCTTCTGTCTCCTCGGGCTCGGGACCTCGTCATCATCCTCGAACTCCTCTTCCCATTCGTCCCAGTCCTCCTCGTCGTCCTCGTCCCACTCGTCATCAATCTCATCCTCTTCGTCTTCCCAGTCCGAATCGTCCTCCCACTCCTCATCCTCGTCATCCCCATCCCACCCGAGATCCGGCATTTCGAACAAGGACTCGTCGTCCGCCATGACCCAGCCGTCCTGCATGCTCCTCTCCTGTTCCGTCGAGGTCCGGGCTGGCCGTCCCCGATTGCGGCCGCCCCCTATTTCGCGAGATATATCCACGCAGGAAGGAAGTCAAGAAGAAAATCGCACGCCCACCCGTCGCCGCCGGGGGCCGTCCCACTCCGCCAGGAAGACGCCCTGCCATGTCCCGAGCAAAAGCTCCCCTTTTTCGACAATGAGGGTGAGACCCGGACCAAAGAGGCTCGTCTTTACATGGGCGTCGCTGTTGCCCTCTCCGTGGCGATACTCAAGCTCGGTCTTGGGAACCAGTTTCCCCAACTTCCAGACCATGTCACGGGCCACATCCGGATCGGCATTCTCGTTCACCGTCAGGGCGCATGTGGTATGCATCGACCAGAGATGGACCACCCCATCCTGGATTCCCGAGGTTCGAAGGAGATCCCGCAACGGGGGTCCGATGTCCACCAGTTCTTCCCGGCTCCGGGTCCTGATTTCGAGAAACTCCATCAAGGTCTGTCCTCCCCTGAGGCCGATATCACCCCGGCCTCGGTTTCCTGGGGTCCAAGGTGGTGCAGGGGACGGGGTTCGAGTTGGAAGGTGATGTGGTGGATGTCGTGCTGGTTCAGCCGATGGTTGATCTCGTCCAGGATGGTCCGGTGCATGGTCAGGTCGTCGATCACCCCATGGCCACTCATGGCGACGAAGCCACTGGTCAGCGTCCAGACATGGATATCATGGAGCTCCTCCAACCCGGGAATCTCCCGAAGCTCCTCCACCAGGCCTTCAACGTCCAGGCCCCGGGGCGCTGCCTCCAGGAGGACATCCGCCGCTTCCCTGACCAGGCGCCAGGCACCCACCAGAATGAGGGATGCGATGACCAGGGAAATGATGGGGTCGGCCAGGAACCACCCCATGGTGACCACCAGGATTCCTGCGGTGATTGCGCCCACGGATCCCAGAAGATCACCCAGGATGTGGAGGTAGGCACCACGTACGTTGAGGTTCTCCCCGGCATGACTGTGAAGCAGCCACGCCCCGATGATATTCACGCCCAGGCCAACCACAGCCACGGTCAACATCAGGGGTCCATCAACTTCCGGCGGGCTCTGAAACCGGGCCCAGGCCTCTCTGAGAATGACCAGGGCGATAAACAGGAGGGCCGCGCCATTGACCAAAGCCGCCAGGATCTCGAGGCGCACGTACCCGTAGGTCTTTCTCGGGCTGGGCGGTCGCTGGGCCAACCGCATGGCCAACAAAGAGAGTCCCAGTGCACCCACATCGGTGAACATGTGGCCGGCGTCGGCCAGGAGAGCCAGGGAGTTTGAGAGGAGACCGCCGACCACTTCCGCCACCATGAAGGCGGCGGTCAACCCCAGGACCCACTTCATCTTCCGCCGTTGGTCTTTCCGGTCCCTCCGCGTGCCGTGGAAGTGATCATGGACCGGACCCTGGTCGGCGACGTCCGAGTCGGCATGGATGTGGAAGGCCTTATTGCTCATTCGCTTGTC
This sequence comes from uncultured bacterium, assembly GCA_965365235.1. Taxonomy (GTDB): domain Bacteria; phylum Gemmatimonadota; class Gemmatimonadetes; order Longimicrobiales; family Gaopeijiaceae; genus CBDUAX01. The sequence continues at coordinate 2,373 of CBDUAX010000221.1, read as the reverse complement.
GGCTCCAGATGACAGACCGGTTCTTCGGGGAAGGCCCCGATTGTTGGAGGGACCCCACCGACCCGGGAGAAGTGGTTCCGATGCCGGACCAGGGTCGGTAATCTAGTGGGTGAGGATCGGCCTCCGGAAGCAGAACCTGAAATGCGGGGTTTTGTTCTGCAGGGGGGTCCCTGTGGACCCCGGATCCATTCTACGCCCAAACGAGGAGACCGGGCCCCATCTCATGACCCCATTCCAGGAATCGGTACTGGCCACGGTGGCCCGTATCCCAGAGGGAAAAGTCACCTCCTACGGGGCCATCGCAGCCATGGCGGGGCAACCCAGGGCGGCTCGAGGCGTGGGATGGATCCTGAATCGCCTCGACCCCGACACCGACCTCTCCGCCTCCCCTGGTGGCGGGTCGTGAACGGGAATGGGGGCCTGTCCACCTACAAGCTTCCCGGCGCCGCCGGTCCGCTACAGAGAGAGCTCCTCCTGGCTGAGGGCATTGCCTTCGACGAGAAGGGCCTGGTATCCAGGGAAGAGTTCTGGTGGCGGCCGGACCGAACCGCCTAGCCTGCCACCGCCTTAGCCAGGAATCCTCGAAGCCAACCCCTTTCTGAACTGGGTGTTGAAGGTTTAACCCCTACCTCACGTAGGGGTATCAGTGAGGCCATCCGGATCAAATTCCGGGAGACGAATCATGGCAGGAAGCAATATCTACACAGGCACCCTGGACCTCCTCATCCTCCAGACGCTGAAATGGGGCCCGAAGCACGGGTATGCCATCGGCCGGTGGATCAGCCAGCGGACAGAGGGAAAATACGATCTGGAGGAGGGTGTGCTCTATCCAGCCCTGCACCGTCTGAACAAGAAGGGGTGGGTGGAAGGGGAGTGGGGAGAGACGGATACTGGGCGAAGGGCCCGTTTCTACGCCCTTACCCGGAAGGGATCGAGAACTCTGAAGAAGGAGACCGCTCGCTGGGAGGAGCATGTGGGTGCCGTGGCGGCGGTTCTGGGACATACCGAAACGTAGAGGCTGGACGGGGAGGCGGCGGCGGAGAGCAGCCAAGGGAGAGAAAGTCATGGGACCCTTTTTCCGAGCCAGAGATTTCCAACCCGATCCGGAGAAAGACATCTCCGAGGAGATCCAAGCCCACCTGGAGTTGAAGGCCGAAGAACTCTTGGCCGGTGGGCTTTCCAGGGAAGAGGCTTTGGCCGAAGCCCGGCGTCGTTTCGGGAACGTGGAGAAGATCCAGGCTGATGCGGCCCGGCACGCCAGGAGCCGGGAGCGCCGCCACGGGATCGCCGGCCGAGCGGAGACGCTGGCCCAGGACCTGCGCTATGCCTTCCGCACTCTCCGGCGGGGTCCGGGAATCACCCTGCTCACCATCTTGATCCTGGCCCTGGGGATCGGGGCCAACACGGCCATCTTTTCGGTCCTGAAAGCCGTCTTTTTGGAACCCCTTCCCCTCCCCCAACCAAGCGAGCTCACCTTCCTCTGGAACAGAAACATTGCCGACGGTGGACGGGGCCCCTCCTCCTTTCCCAACTACCTCAATTGGAAGGAGCAGAACTCCACCTTCCAGGCCATGGGAGCGTTCGGGAGCAGGAACCTGAACCTGACCGACGGAGAGGAACCGGCCCGTATCCGGGCCGCCCGGGCCACTGCCTCGGTCTTCGACGTGCTGGGCGTCGAGCCTGCGCTGGGGCGGACCTTCCTACCCGAAGAAGACCTTTCGCCGAGCCGGGTGGTGGTCCTTTCCCACCAACTCTGGACCGAACGGTACGGATCCGACCCGAAGCTGCTCGGTGGCACCATCCAGATCGACGGGGGAGCCTTCAACGTCATCGGGATCATGCCCAAGGGCTTCGTCCACCCCACACCCTGGGGAATGGGCGACCCCTACCTGGCCTGGATCCCCATGGACCGTGACCCGTGGATCGAGAACCGGGACAGCTACTCCTATCAGGTTCTGGCACGCCTGCGGACAGGGGTCCCGTTGGGCACCGCTCAGGAAGACCTGAATCAGTTGGGAGCCCGATTGGAGGAGGAATACCCCGAAAGCAACACAGACAACCGTGCCTGGGTGGTTCCTCTGCACACGCTTCTCTACGGGCAGTCGGGGTTCCAGGTGGTTCTGGTTCTGGTGGCGGCAACCACGGTCCTCCTCATCGCCTGCGGCAATATCGCCGGCTTTCTCCTTGCCAAAGCCACCACTCGCAGAACCGAGATGGCCGTTCGGGCCGCCCTGGGAGCGGGGGCCATTGTCATGGATGTCATCGCTTCCAACGACGGTCGTCTGCCCCACGAGAAGATCCAGCGGATCCGCCAGCTGCGCCCGGACATGATCCTCCTCTCCGGTGGGGTGGACGGCGGCACCACCCGCCACG
>CBDUAX010000220.1:0-7554 GCA_965365235.1 uncultured bacterium | reverse complement strand
CCCCAAGCCGCCACGGGGATCCCCCAATGGCTGGCGGCCAGGTGGCCTGAGTATCCCAGGAGGAAGCCGACGGCCATGGCCAGGAATGTCATGAGGAGGGTTTCGGTCAGCAGAAGGCCGGCGATCCCCCTCCCTCGTAGGCCCAGGGCATTCAGAAGACCGAACTCCCTCACCCGCTCCATCACCGCCATGAGAAAGGTGTTCGCAATGGCGAAGGCCACGATGGCGAAGATGACGATGAGGTAGATGTACAGGAACGCATCATCAATCTCGATGAACCCCACCATCTCCGGGATGGCCTGCTGCCAGGTCAGTACTTCGAGATTTTCTGGGGAGGATTGGAGAGCCTGAGCTACCATACCGGCTACCGAGTCCGACTCCACTCCGGCCTCGGCCATGATCCCGATCTGGGTGAGCATCCCCTCTGCCGCCACCGCCTTTCGGGCCGCCTCGAGGGTGGTGATCCCCACCATCTCGTCCATCTCTGGAATCCCAGAGTCGAATACGCCCACCAGATGAAAGAGGGCCCGGGTGACCTCACCCCCGGGGTCAGAGGCGGTCAGGACCACCCGGTCACCAAATTCCAGTTCTAGTTTCTCGACGATCACGGTGCCGAGGATGATGGGATCGGCACGGTCGGTCTCGTCCAGGTACTCCCCCTCCTCCACCTCTTCGGACAGGTCCCGGAGGGCGAGCTCCCGAGTGGGATCGATTCCTTGCAGGATCAGGGGTCGATTCCCAGACGCACTGCTCACCAGACCGTTGATGAGAACCCGGGGGATGGCTGCTTTCACTCCAGGAGTGGACTCCAAGGCCGCCAGGATCTCTTCGGAGTTTCGGAGGACCAGGTCGCTGGCCCGGCTCTCCCAGTATCCCTCGGCATGAACCAGGACGTCTCCCCCGGCCCCTTCGGCTGCCTGGTCCAGCATTTGTTGATGCCCGTCGTCGCCCATTCCCATGGAGAAGAGACAGAGGCCGTAGGAGAAGGCAACCGCCGACGTCATGATGAGGGTCCGCGTCCTGTGGCGCCAAAGGTTCCGCCACGCTACGCGCCAGAGCATCATTGCCTCCCAGCGATGGTGGGTGCCGGATCGAGGCGCGCCGATTTGATCGCGGGCCAGAGGCCGGCCAAGAAGGCCACGAGGACCATGACGATGATCGGTTGCGCGGCCACCGTGGGGGTGATGATGGCGAAGACCCGACCCGTGAAGGAGATCCCCATGTAGGTGAATTCACCCTGGTCGGTGAAAACCCCCAGATCGAGTCCTGCGGTGGCATGGTACCAGGTAACGGCACCCCCGATGACCGTGCCGATGAGCCCTCCCAGGGTGCCCAGAACCAGGGACTCCGTGAGGATCATCCTGAACATCCGCCTTGGCCGCATCCCCACGGCCATGAGGACCCCCAACTCCCGTTTTCGCTCAAGGGCGCTCATTCGCTGGGTGTTCACCAGGCCAATGGCTGCGACCAGGTAAATGAGGAGGTAGGTGACCCAGTAGGACTGTTTGCTGATGGAGAGCATCTGGTACACGCTGGGCAGGATCTCCTGCCAGGGCCGAACCAGGAGGGCCTCCCCGTCGGTCCCGCCCCCGTCTCCTTCAACCACACCCCGGGTCCCGGCGCCAATGGCCGCGGCAATGAGCCCAGCCGTCTCTCTGGCTTCCAGGAGGGCTTCGGTCCGGATGGCCAGCTCGTGGGCCTCTCCTTCAAGGGCGGCCAGAAACTGGGCGTCCTTCATGTGCATGAACACGGTCATCCGATCCATGGCCGTGTTCCCCGTTCGAACCGTCCCCACGACCTGAAGGAGGTCGTTTCCCAATGAGCCGTCCGCGGCCTCGAGGAAAACGACGAGCTCATCCCCGGGACCGATGCCCAATTGGCGTGCCATGGTGGATCCTACGACTGCCTCTCTTGGCCCCGGGAGTGGCGCCGGCTCCTTGGAGAGCCACCGCCCCTCCACCAGGGCATCTCCTACCGGTGTGGTGGCGACCTCGAGAATCGGGTCCACCCCCATGATCCTTCCCACCACGGACTTTTGCTCATGGCCCACCAGGCCGTTGAGTTTCAACCGGGGCGAGACTGCGGTGACTCCTTCGGTAGAGGTCACACGATCCAGGAGGGCTTCATCCAGAGGGAAACTCCTGTACACCCTGGGATTGTCGGCAAAGTCCTGAGTGTGGACCTGGACCTGAGCCGTTTCCACGGCCGTCGCTCCCCTGATCATCTCCCCCATCCACCCTTCCATGAACCCCAGAATCCAGACCATGAAAGCCACAGAAAGGGCGATTCCACCCAGCGTCAGACCGCTTCGCCAGCGGTTCCGCGCCAGATTTCTGAACCCGATCTTCGCCGAGATCACAGCGATCTCCTTTTTTGTGCTTCGATCTTCCGCTGGTCCCCGCCCTCATCCCATCCCGATCGTCTTTTTCGGATGACTGCCCGACCATGGAGGATGGCCGCAAGCTCCTCCTTCAACCCCGTGCCGCCCTTCTCAATCCCTGGCGACTGAAGAGCTGGTCGTCCACCGGAACGTCCAGTTCCAGCTCCAGATACTCGACGATGGTCCGCTCCTCCGGATCGTCCTCGGGGATGATGACCATCCGCATGGGGATGAGTTTCCCGGCGATGGTCTCGATCCGATCGAAAGTCATGGACCGGATCAGCTTTCCGTCGTCGTAGTACTCCCACCGGACCGGCACCCAATCCCCGGGTGTGATGAAAAAAACCAACTGTGAGTAGACCACCGGTGCGTCGGGCTTGGGGATCAGGGTGGCCTTGAGGTATTCATCCCCGTCCCACTCCCCAGCGGAGAGGGAGACGTCGTAGTCGTCGAGGAAGCTTGTCTCCCGCATGAGATCGTCGTTGGTGAAGTGGCTTCCCATCCAGCTGTCGGAGAGGAGACCGGTGGGGATCCGAATGAGCCGGTCGGCCCGGGGAGCGTAGTTCCACAACCCGTCGTCGGTCCGGAGCGTGGCGGTCCCAGCCTCCCTGGCCGGAGACCGGATGACGATGAGTGCCTGGTCGTCTCCTCTTGACCACGACTCCATCTCCAACTCCCGGGTTCCGCGTTCCCGTACGACGGTCATCCTCATGGAGGAATAAGACGATTCAGCCCGATAGAGGTCGTCGATGTAGTCCATGACCTGGCGAACGTCCGGTACCGGGATCTGTCCCGAGGCCGAGCCGGGAAGAACGATCCAGCCCACGGTCACCACCAAGGCCAGAGCCAGCCTTCGGCTTCTTAGCTGGACTCTGCGGTTTTCGTTGGTTGTGCTTCCCAGGGATTCCATCAGTCCCATCCTTCATTCTCCTTGTCCAGCATGTCCCGGAGGAGATCCACTCTGGCATCAACGATCTTCCTCATCTCCTTGTCGGAAAACTCCTCCCAGTGGTTCATCATCCATCGGTCCCCACCCTCGTCGGCCCCCATGGCGATTTCCACCAGGAGGTCGCTCGGCAGATCGGTTCGGATCACACCCAGGACCTGGCCTCGACCGATGATGGCCCGCCACATCTCGCGCCCGAGGTCTTGGAGGCGATCGAGGGCCGGTAGGGTCCCTCTCTCATGACGGATGCGGTGGTAGGCCCGCCCAATCTTGATCCACCAATCATCTCGTTGGACGAATTCAACCGACCGGTGGGTGAGTTCCAGGATGGAGTCCCAGAATTCGTCGGGGCCCAGGACTTCCAGAGCCGGCCAACCGATCTCAGCCATGATGCGTTGGGTCCCTCGTTCAACTACGGTGGCGAAGAGGTCTCCCTTGTCTTCGAAGTAGTAGTAGACCGATCCCTTGCTCATTCCCGAATCCTGGATGATCCGGTTGATGGAGGCCGCTTCGAACCCCTTGGCGGCGAACTCCTCCCCCGCAGCCTTGAGGATGGCTTCTTGTTTCTGAGGATCTAGATTGTCGAATCGGTTCCGAGCCATTGGACATCCCCCTTGGGAAAATCATGGGGATTCGACCGTGTGGTTCGACCAGTTGGTCTAAAATGTACAACCTGGTCAAGCGAAGTCAAGAATTATCTCCTTCCCGCCGAAGTGGGAGAGGTGGACGCGGGACCTCTTCCCATGTTAGGGTTGGCGAAACCAATCACCGGGTTTCTGCACGGAGGATCCGGCCTTGCCGTTCCAAATCTCAGCATTCGGGCTCTCGGACAAGGGTGTGGTGCGACCCAAGAACGAGGATGCTATGGCCGTTGAGCCCAGCAGGGGTTTGGCCCTGGTGGCGGACGGGATGGGAGGGGCGCCTGCAGGGGAGGTGGCCAGCGCCCTGGCGGTCCAGGAAGTCTGCCGAGGGTTTCATGAGGGCCAGGGGATCCGGGAGGCCGTGGAACGTGCCAATGAAAAAATCCTCCAGATGGCCACCGAGAAGGAATCCCTTTCCGGGATGGGAACCACAGTCACTGCCCTCAAGGTTGACGGTGAGACCGGTGCCTTTCAGGTCGGCCATGTGGGGGATTCCCGTGCCTACCGGCTGAACAGGGACCGCCTGGTTCAGATGACCAGGGATCACACGGTTGTAGCTGAGATGGTACATGCGGGAACGCTCCCAGCGTCGGCGGCTCGGGGGCATAGGCTCGAGCATATCCTGTCCCAGGCTCTCGGGACTCAGACGGACGTGGAGGTGGAGGTGATCCTTGGCGTCGCCGAGGAAGGAGACCGGTTTCTCCTCTGCTCCGATGGTCTAATCCGAGTGCTGGAGGACTCTGAATTGGAGTCCGCACTTCTGGACTCTCGTGGAACGGAGCTGAAAGTCGTGGTGGAGGGGTTGATTCAGGAGGCCGTGCGAAGGGGGGCCCCCGACAACGTCACGGCGGCCATCCTGGCCGTTGACCCAATCAACTGAGAACGACCACACCTGCAGAACCTCCCGGGCCTCACTCTTGGGGGAACCTTTTACTCCGATTCCAGAAGAGACGGCGGGCCTGCCAGGCTCATTGGGCCAGGGGCAGGATAGATGTCGGACCACCCGATCAGGGGCTGCTTCAGTGACACCTGCCGTTCAAGCCCGCGAAGAAGCTGGGCCTGATGGTTCTCCGGCATCCGGGGACGGACCACAACCCGCACGACGATGCTCTGCCTGGTTTCTCTAACGATGGTTCGGGACGCGGGCAAGGGGAGAAGGTTCGGCTCCGGTACAAATCCCTGGCCGGGTTGGAAAGCCTCATCCAAGCCATAGCTCAATCCGAAAGGCCCGAACCCTGTCTCCTGTGCGGGGCCGCCCTGGGAGAAGGCCGGGTTGGGCACTTCCTCCTGTACCGAAACCTCTGCTGTTCGGAAGCGGAAGAGGTAGGTCTCGGCCTTCTCGAGGGACGGGAACTTGTTGAAGAGGTATCCCTGGACCACCTCTTCCAGAGGTAGAACCACTGGGCTGTTGGGGACCCGCAGGAAGGAGGGGCTGGTCGGATCCAGCACGAGATGGAAGAAACGGGTCCCCTCGGCACCCCTTTCTCGAGCCGTGATGCCAAGTGCACACCCTGCAGGAGGCATCTCCGGAACCAGGGCCGGGCCCCAGTCCGCCACAACACTCATGGAGGGGAGGAGCTCACGGGAGAACCTCTCCAAAACCGCCCGCCGATCCTCGTGCATGAGGGCAGCCCAGGCCCGGAGGTGGATGCCGTTCTGCTCAAGGCCAGGGATCAGGTCTCTGTTCACCGCGGCATACAGTCGGTCCGTGATCCCCCGAATTCGGACGCAAAACAGGTCCAGTAGTTCCGAGGCGGCAAAACGGCCGGTAGAGTGCGTGTCGGAGAGGATTCTCTCTTTCACGGCTCTGATTTCGGTAACGAAGAAGGTTTCCAACCGGTCGGCCAACTCCCCGGCGTTTTCTATCCTTTGTGAAAGGTCGGCCTCGGGGTCTTCTACCGCTTCCAGGACCGGGCAGAGGCCCGTCAGGGAATCCATCTCTCCCGCCCCCTCGGGCCCTTCTTCGGGATCCACGCTCCGGCTTGAAACCGCAGGTGGCAGCACCCCATCGGAACGATAGCCGGGAATCCACGCGAGCTGACCCAGGAGCCGGCGCCGAGTGAGGAGCAGGAGGGCGGGGAGGGTATCCCGGTCCAAAGTGATGGCAGACCCGATTCCTTCCAGGACCCGGTGCCAGGGAATCCAGACGAGCTTGCTCGCCTTCCGGTGGTCGGTACCGTCCGGGGCCGAGGGCCCTGCCCAGACTTCCAGAGCCGGTTTCCCTTCCCTGGGCTCCGTGGTTCCGAGCCGAACCAGCTCCAGCTCCTCCACCCCGGTCAGATCGTCAAGAAGGGCTCGGGCGGCGTCCTCTCCCGAACCTCTGAACGTAGGCAGAGAGAGCACGCCGCCACGTTCCACCATACCGAGCTCTCCATTTCGGAACAGAGCCAAGGCAAGGTTGAGTGAGTAGGGGGAGAGGGTCGGCTGGGGTGTCCCCTGGCCCATGCCGACGATCCGATAGGCTCGTTGGAGAGTGGAAAGGCCGTCTGGGAAGAGGTGATGCTCGTCCCTCAAACTCCGGGCGATGTCCCGAATGAGCGGCCCTCCCGGCCTGCGCCGGAGGACCCTCAACTCGTGGAAGACCGAGCTGGTCCGGCCGACCTGGACCGTGACGCGGTCAAAAAAGAGAAGAAGAATGGACCGGCGGAGGAACCGACTCCTCATGGCACGGCCGAGGCGCTGAATGTCGATGGCGACCTGAGGCCGAAGGGTTGTCGGCTCGACATACTTTCGGATCTGGTCCGCCGGCTCCGAATCTCCCTTCAGAGTCTCGAAAACCCCGGCTCCCACGGCCGCAGCAGTCAATCGGGAGCGGGAGGTGATCCCCTCCGAGTCAGGACCTTCGCCCACCGTCACAACGACGGATGGTGCCTCCCCTTCACCCTGACTCAGCCGACAAGTCATCCCTCTCTGCCGAAGTACCTGGTCATCCGTGTCGAAGAAGGTTTCCCGGAGAACCCGAATCCTGGGCGGGCCAGCCGGAACACCCAGCGGTTTGTCACCGGAGGCCAATCGGACCAGGAGCTCGGAGGAGGGCACAAAGAGGTTGAGCTCGACCTCCCTGATCATCTGGGGCTTCCCTCCTCTCCGGTTCGGGGTTCGTAGAGAGTGATACGTCCTCTCTTTCCCTGCCCTTCATCCGCCAGCAGGAGGGCACCAGAGGGCAGGAAGGTGATTCCCTCCGGTTGGGGGTGGTTCTTTCTCTTGAGTTCCTTCCCGGCCAGGAGAGATCCTTCGCCGGTCAGCTCCAGGATCGTCTCCTGGCGGGCGGAGACGAGGAAGACCCGACCCGTTTCCGGGTCGATCTCTACGGCCGAAGGGTGGAATTCGTCCTTGAGGTCCAAAGCTTTGAGGTCTTCAAAAGGGATGAAAACTCGCGGCACAGGATAAATACGAACGGGATCGAGCTCCATCTCAAGAACCACCAGGTGGTCGTCGAAATCGTCCCTCTTCGTCCTCTTGCACGGCAAGAGAAGCGTGCCCCGATTGGGGTCATAGGCCAGCCCCTCGAACTCACAGAGTCGGCCCAGACCGGCCCGGTGGACTCGGAAATCACGGGCCTCCCCGTCCTCTCCCTCCGTCGTCTC
>CBDUAX010000219.1:0-7601 GCA_965365235.1 uncultured bacterium | reverse complement strand
TGATAGGTAAGACACTGGCTCCCCAGGGCATATCCCAAACCCAACCCTACCGCCGACCCCAGGAAGGCGCTTCCCAGCACCTTCCCCCACGGGTAGGGATCCGCCTCCAGGCTCCAGTCGTACCGGTCTCGAGGAACAGGAAAGCCCGGTTCGCCTCCCCGGGCCCCGAATACGTCCCTCGCGGTTCGGGTCTCGATTAGAATGACCCCATACCGGGAATCGGTTCCGTATGCCACTCCCGCTTCCCCCGGGGGGATCACTTCCATTCTCTGGATGTTCTCGATGGGGAGGGAGGTATAGACGTACTCCGGTACCGCCACTCGGACCCCGTCCAGGAAGATCACGGGGTGCTTGCATGCCATGGTCTCATGGAGAGAGACCGGCGTTCGAAACTCGACGCAGACCGGCGCCCCGGACCGGGCCTGATCCGTCCGCAACCGGATCCCCGGGACCTGTCGGGCCAGGACGTGTCCGAGGTGCCCTCCGGTAGTAGCGGCCCGGGCGATCTCCTCCCGGGTGACTTCGTTTCGCCGCGTACCCCTGGACCTCTCCTCGAACTCCCGTCCCGACAGCGCCTCTACGATGACCGGTTCCATCTCTATCGCCTCGGCGGAAAGCCGAATGAGGAGGCCCACCTCCATGCCACTCTCGATGGTGACCGTTTGTTCGAACTCTCCGTAGGCCAAATGATAGACCCGAAGGAGCTGTTCCCCCGAAGGGGCGCCCTGGATGAGGAACCGTCCCTCCTCATCCGTGAGGGCCAGGAACTCGGAGCCCAACGCCACCGAAGCGTCGGGCACCCCTTCACCCGTCTCCGAATCCAAGACGATCCCGGAGAGTGCCCCCGGTTCCTGCCCAACCACGGCCCGGCCCGGCAGGGCTACAAGCAAAAGCAGGGTGATCGTACCCAACAGGAAGGGCGGCGCCGGGGCGCCGCCCTTCCACATCCGAGACCGGTCTCGGCTCCGAACGATCATCCACCTGTTCGGAGGTTTGGGTTCGTTTCCCGTTCCGAGTCCGGAATGGGATAGCAGTAGTCACGCTTCAGCAGGTGGGACCCGGTGTTGGTGTTCCCATCGCCGATCTCCTCCAGGGGCTGTAGCGCACCAGGGGTGTTGTTGTCGTTCCAACGCCGCAGGGCAGCCAGGCGACGGCCTTCCAGCCACATCTCGATGGCGTGCTCCCGCTTGAATAGGCTCCAAGCCTCATCCATTGTCGCCGGAGCGATAGCGTCCATCCCCGCCTCCGCCCGAAGGGCGTTGATGATGGTGACGGCCTGATCCATCTCGCTGTTTCGGAGGTGGTTCTCCGCCTCGATCAGGCGCATCTCCGGACCACCCGACAGCTCGATGGGGAAATCGTTATTGGCGAACTTCTGCTGAGGCCACCAGGGCACGGTACCGCAGCAGTCGATGGCCGCGTCGCCGTCCTCGTCGGTCACCAGATAGGAGACCCGGGGGTCCCCGGCAGGGTTGTTGTCCGAAAGGCCGTAATCCTCGAGCCAGGTGTTCCACTGAGTGTGGGCCTTATAGGGTTCGTTTTTGGTGGATACGTGGACCCGGTTGGACTGAACGTCATCCCCCAGATCGAAGTAGGGCATCTGGTAGCTGAACTCGTCCCCGACCTGGTTCGCGTCGGCCACGGCCCCGCTCCAATCCCCCAGGAAGGCTCTGACCGAGGCACGGCCGGCGATGGCGGCCGTGGCAATGTCCCCGGAACCGAGAGACGCAGCCGTGGTGAAGGCAGCCTCCGCCAGATCCAGGTAGGCGGTACTGGCCACAAGCTGTTGGTCGATGACCCCTTCGCACCAGTTCTCGCCCAGGTGTCGGTGCGTATACCCGGACAGCAGGTACGCTTCCGCGAGAGCCTGCTGGTCCACCTCGCCGGGATCCAATCCCTCTATTCGCGCAATGCCATCGGAGGTGAGAAATCGTGCCCGGTGGGCCCGGTTCCAGTATGCGCTGGTCTCTTCGGGGAGGAGTTCGCCTCGTTGCTGTTTGATGGTGATACCGAAGCTACCGGTGGACCCCGAGGGGTGCACTTCCCGGGCAACCGCAGCGCTGGTGTACGCCACCCAGTTCAGGGCGTCCCCGAAGGCTCTCTCCATCCCTGCCACCAGCGCGCCCTGTGCTGATGCGTCGTTGAGGAACGCATCCTGGATGGGTCCGGGGTTGGTGACATCGGTGTCGCATCCCGCCAAAGCCAACATCAGGAATAGCCCGCCAAGGGCGTTCCCCGGCCGGCCTCGGGACCCGATTCTCTTTTGGTTTCTCTTTATGGTTTTCATGATTGCGCTCCCCTAGAAATGAACACGAATCGCCGCCGTCCACGTCTGTGGCGGAGGGATGTGTTCAAGGAGAGAAGCCTCGAGGAACGCCCCTGAGCTGACCCCATCGCGGCTCAGGGGGTTGTTGTCGTTGTTGTTGGTCATCTCGGGGTCGAGGACCGGGAAGTCGTCGTTCAGCCAGCGCCAGACGTTCCGCCCCGAAACGGTGAAGGTGGCATCCTCTCCCCAGGGGAGGAAACGCTCTGGAATCGGGATGCTGGCCGTGATCTCCCGGATCTTGAAGAATTCGGCGGGATAGACCAGGTAGTCGGCCCGGTTCCAGGCCACGTCGCACATGGCCCGCTGCTTCGCCGTGAGCTGCTCGTAGCCCTGCTTTTCGATGATGTTGTACACATCGTAGCAGCCCGGCCAGATCACGGAACGTCGGATGGCATTCCATGCCGCGCCATCGTAGATGTAGTTCCCGCCCTGATACTCACCCCGCGTGGAGATCGTGAGCCCATACGGCAGATCGAAGGTCAGGAAGCCACCGATGATGTGGGTGGGAGCATTGGGTCCGATGGTGCAATCCACTACCGACCCATCGGCTCGAGTGGTTCCGTGCCGCTCTTCGATGGGATCGGCCTTCTCATTCGGGTTCGCCAGGCACCAGTCGGTGCGCATGACTGGGACCGGCTGGCCGTTCTGGATCCAGCCCCACCCATCCCCGGCAGTGAAGTCCGGCACCTCCGAGGGCAGAGTTACTTCACTGGAGTTGGTATACAGGGTGGCGCCCACTTCCAACCCGAAGTTCTGCCTCCTGACCACCTCCCCCGTAACCGCCAGCTCGATGCCCTGGTTGCTGAGCTCCCCCACGTTTTCCAGCTGTGAGCTTCCATTGTTGACGTCGAAGAAACCGTCGGAGGCCACCTGACGCACCCGGAAGAGGGCATCGGTGGTCTTCTGGTTGTAGTACGTGAAGTCGACGGCCAAGCGGTTCTCCAGGAACGCCCCCTCGAAGCCGACCTCGACCTCCGAGGTCCGCTCAGGACCCAGCTTCGGGTTCCCGACGTTCCGGGGGAAGAAGGCCGGAGCACCACCCCAGCTCACGGGTTCGAAGGTCCGGATGGCGTCGAAAGCCCCCGGTGCCCGACCCGACTGACCCCATGCACCCCTGAGCTTCAACTGGCCCCAGTCCTCATTCCAGAACGCTTCGTCGGACAGGACCCAGGATCCACTCACCTTCGGATATGCCTGGAACCCCAGGTCTTCCCCAAAGGCGCTGTTCCCGTCGACCCGAAGACCGATCGTGAGGAAGTACCGGTTCACATAGTCGAAGATATTCTGGAAGAAGAACCCTGCGTTTACCACTCGTTCCCGATACTCGAAGCCCAGGGTGGTTCCGGCGCTGTTCACGACGGGCTCACCCGGGCCGGCGAAGTCCTCTCCGTAGGCCGCGGTCTGTTGCACTTCTTGTGCGATGCTCTGGCCCCCGAAAGAGAAGTTCACTCGAAGGTCATCGGTAAGGTTGTGGTTGAGCGTCCCCACGTAGTCCAAGGTGATGGCCGTGTATTCGTTGCGGCCATCAGAGATGATCCCCAACGGGGCCCGGATGAAATCGAAGGGACGTAGGTTGCGATTCTCCTGCTGGGCCTGGTCGTACCCGACGGCCAGACGGTTGGTGAAGTTGGCGAACGGTGTGTAGGTGGCCGTCATTCCCGTGATCAGGTGTTGAATGTCGGTGGTGATGGCCTGATTTGTGAACGGGTTGATGGCATCATAAGACTCGTCCGCAAGGTAGTTCCGGTCCCGCCGGAAAGAGTTCAAGGTCAACCCGTGGGCATTGTTCCCGGCGGCGGTGTTGGAGATCTGGTCGTTGGTGAAGGAGCTGTTCCACTGCATTTGCAGGCTTTCCAGGGGCGAGAAAGTGAAGTTGCCCCGGATGACCACCTTCTCCTCGTCATCGTTGGGCATCAGCCCCTGGTCGTCCTCATATGATCCCGAGACGAAGTACTGGAGGTCCTGGCCTCCACCGGCCACAGACAGGGAATACTTCTGCTGCCAGGCGCCCAGATCGCTGAACAGCCCGTCATCACATGGTTGAAGCGCGTCTGCCCTGGTGGGATCGGGCCAATCTCCCTGGAACAACCCCACGGGAGCTGCCCGGCCCGAAGGGACCACGTCGCATGAAGGCAGGTGCCCCCGGAGCCAGGGATTGATGAAAAGATAGTCCGAGGTTCCACCGGATGCCGTTTCGGCCGGCTCCGAGGGGGGGCGCACATCGGGTGAGGGCCCAAAGGACTGAATCCGGGTCACTCCCTGTTCGATGCCCATGGTCCAGCGGGCTTTTCCGGTGTGGCCCCTTTTGGTGAAGATCTGGATGACGCCCGCAGAAGCCTCCGTACCGTAAAGGGTGGTGGCGGCGGCTCCCTTGATGACCTCGATGCGCTCGATGTCGTCGGGGTTGATGTCGTTCAGGGGGCTGGCAACGTCGTTTCCGCTCCGGCCAGGGTACCCAACCGGCGGAACATTCTTGGCGTAGGAGTCACTCCTTACCCGGATCCCGTCCACATACAGGATCGGCTGATTGCTCATGGCCACGCTGGCATTTCCCCGCAGCCGGATCCGGGCACCGCTTCCCGATCCGCCCGATCCCTGCATCACAGTCATCCCCGGAACCCGGCCTTGAAGGAGGGCGTCTACGCTCACCGGGGGTTCCGCCACCTCGGCGATATTGAGCTGTGCGACGCTGTTCCCCACTTCCCTCCTCCGGGCGGCCCCAGCCGTTCCGGTTACGATGATCTCATCCAGGCCCAGGGCTTCCAGGACCATGGAGAAGTTCACCTCTTGGGACTGGCCCCCCTGGACCTGGATCTCTTGATCCTGCGTGGCGAACCCAATGATTTCGGCCCGAAGTGTGTAACTCCCTGCCGGGACGTTCAGCAGCACATACCGGCCTGCCGCGTTGGTGAGGGTACCGAGGCCGGTATCGACGAGGTAAAGCTGCACACCCGCAAGTGGCGACATGTCCGAGCCATCCACTACCTGGCCGGTCAGAGTACCGGTCTCCTGGGCAAGGGTGGGCCTCGGTGTCAGGAAGAAGACTCCCAACAGCGCGGCCAGAGCCAGGCCAAGGACAGGCCGTGGCACCTTGGTGGGTCCAGAACGACGGATTCTCATGAGGCGACTCCTTTCTCTTGCGCCAATAGACTCCCTGAAAAAACCGGGTCCGGGTCGAGGAATCCTTCATTTCCGCGCGGGCTCCTCACGACTGAGGAATCCGCCACGCCGGCACCCGTGGAGGTAGGTCACCGGCACCGCTGCACGGCGGTTTCCCGGCCACCACCCCGCCACTTCAGGGTCGGATGATAGGGTGCTTCTGGGTGTGCCTTTAGAGATCGTGATGGCTGCCTATCCAGCCACCGCCGATCGGTCAACGGGCCACGACGGACCCGGCCGCTCAGAGCCGTCCAACAGTGTGGGCCCCCAATCCCCGACCTCGGCGGTCAGGGAGCTCGTACCTCCACCATAACCGTGTCAGCCAACACGGCTCCAAACGATTCCAACACCCGGGCAAAAGCGAAATAGGTGCCCGGAAGCTCATATATGTGGGACCTCGTGGCCCCTGCCTTGGTAGAGCCCTGGGTGGACAGAGAGTCGGCCTGACCATCACCGAAGTTCAGGACCACGCCCAAAAGATCCCTCCCGGCGGCGTCGTACCGGAAGGTGAATCCATCCACTCCAGCGATCCCCGAGGCCTTGTCCACGGTAAGCTCGATAGAGAGCGGACTGCCGATGTCTGCGCTGGTTGAGGAGCATGCCAGGAGGACGCAAAGAGGCACCGCCACCAAAAGGCCAAAGAGCAGTAACCTGGACTTCTTCCGTCTCGACACGCTAAAACTCACCGAAGGAACTGTGACAGTCGGGGGAGCCACCCCCTTGGATGGGTCCTTCCTGAAAGAAGAAGCCCGTCCCTGATCTATCCCCTGCCGATACTTCTCCTACGAAGTCGGAAGCCCTTGGTTTCGTGGGCCACCGCCGAAGGAGGACCAACGAATGGTCCGCCCGACCTCAGCCGGAAGGCCGGACTGGCATAACGGATCTTTGCTTGATTATGGTGATAATAAGAAAGGTGCTCAGGATGCGGAACACTTTTTTTGAGGGGTTCACTATGAGGGGCGTTTCACTCTCGATGCTCGTTCCCATTCTGTGTTCGGCCGGTTGCTACTCCTTTCAGCCGCTCGAGATTGCCGACCTTGAACCGGACATGGAGGTGCGTGCCCGGCTCTCTCGGACCCATGCCGAGGAACTCCGGGAGCTGTTTCCGCTCAATGGTTCTCTCATCCAGGGAACGGTTCTCGAAGCCGATGAGACCCGACTCCTCCTCCTTGCACCTGTAGGGAATGCCACCCGTCGTGGTGAGGTCCAAACCCTGAATCAGCGATTGGAGATCGCCCAGCAGGACCTCCTGGAAATCGAACTGCGGACGCTGGACCGTTGGAAGACCGGGGCGCTATCGGCGGCAGGAGCGTTTGCCCTGGGGTACATCTTGATCGAAACCCTCAGCGGAGGGGGAAGCGGGAACACACCGGGGGGCGGCACGGGTGGTCCCCAGGACTCCTGGATTCCCTTTCCGATTCCAATTCCCCTTATCGGAGGCTGACCGGGAACCGGCACCTCCATCCTCTCCGCATCCTGGTCGAGGAGGGACGCGGCGGTGGCGAATTCCTCGGTCCAGTGGAGCCTGAACTCCGTAAAGGCCGTCCAGGCTGGCTCGAGGTGTTCTGGGGGCACCACGGTGCGGTCTCCGGTTCCTGCCATCCTGGGGTTTCGATGAGGTTTGTGGGCTTGGGTTATGTAGCGGGCGGTCCCCCCGCCCCTTCACCCAGGTGCCCTCCCGCCGGGGCTCCGATCATCCCGCACTCCTCCAACCGCTCGGCCACACCATCTGGCGCCGAGCGACGGTTTTGCCGTAGGATCTCTTCGTACACCCTCCCGCCAGCAGACGTTTCGGTTCTTTCCAACTGTGAGGTAGTGCCATGTTCGTGCCGAAGCTGAAAGTGATCCGGACGATGTTGCTCGTCGCTCTCGCGACAGTTGCCCTCTCGAACCAACTTTCCGCGCAGATGCCGGCCTCTGATCCTGAGGTCCAGGCCCAGATCGACCTCTTTTCCGCCTGGTTGGATGGTCAGATCGAGATCCGCGGACTACCAGGTATCGTCGTCGGTGTCGTCTCCGGCGATGAGCTGGTGTGGGCCGAGGGCTTCGGACATGCAGACCTGGATGCGGATCGGCCCATGGAGACCGACACGCGCTTTCGGATCGAACCCGGGCC
>CBDUAX010000218.1:0-7653 GCA_965365235.1 uncultured bacterium | reverse complement strand
ACCGTACTGTCGGACTACGCCCTGGAGGACGAGTCCAACGGCCCCTCCGATGCCCGCCCCGATGCTAGCGTTGAGGGCGTGATCCCACGCACTGTCCCCATCGTTGGCGCCGATGACGGCTCCGCTGACGGCACCCAAGGCGCCACCGATTCCCGCCGAGAGCCGGGTACATAGGAGGCCTTTGGGCCTCTGACTACACGGTACCAGCGATCCGGTGAGGCCGAGGACCGCGCCCGAGTAGGCTCCCAGGGCAGACCCACCCAGGGCCGCCACCGTGGACCCCTCGGACTGGCCTCTGACCGGGGCAGTAGCTCCGAGGAGCCCACCCAGAAGCAGAACAAGGCCCAAAGGAGCGGCCCACCATCTCCGGGCTGCCGAAGCGGAGATGGTGGGCCGTGAAATAACCTCCAACGGACCTACCCCCCGAAGCCCGTTGGACCCCAGTTCCCCAGCCTCCAGGTCACGAAGGTGCGTATCTGGGGACTTCTTTGAACCGTGTCCTCGAACTCGTCCACCGAGTAGAAGCTGTTCCGGAGGAAGAGTTCCCAATCGGCGCCGACGGACCAGTTCTCCGCCACCGGAATCTGGGTGCGGACCAGCGCACTGTGCAGGATGTGCCAGGCGTCGGACCCATTCGTCACGGATCCGTTGAGGGTATTCACGTAGTTTGCGCCGTACACCAGGTCCAGAATCCGTTCCCCATTCTTGATGAATGCAGCCCCCACACGGCCTCCGGCTCCCAACCCGAAGTCATAGGACCGCAGGTTCTCACGAGTCCCAGGGATTTCCGCCACGAAGGCGAAGTCGGAGCTGACGGCTGCCATGGGCCAAAGCAGCCCCTCGCCGAAGGTGAAGAGTCTCCAGTCCCCCGGTTCCCCCAGCTCCCAGTTCGAGAGGATCCCCAGCCCAATGCTCTGACCCCCGGACTCGAAGGCGAGGTTGTTCACATAGTCGAAATGCTGAAGGACCATGAATCGGTGCTGATTCGGGCCGGGCTCACCCAGATCTTTGTGGTAGAGGTTGGCGTGGACCGTGAGTTTTCCCAGCGCCTTTTTGTCCCCGAAGTTGATCTGGGCGGACATCAGGAAAAACTCGAAGGGCTTGTTCCGCTTGATGAGGAACGGCGCGCCGAACTGAAGGTCGAGGTTTGCGAACACCTTGTACTCAGGATCGGAAAACCCAGCTTCCCTGGAGAACCCCCTGACACCGGTGTGGAGCCGGTTCGAAAAGACCTCAGGCCTATGATCCAACGGGTCTGCCGGGTTTTCAGAAACTCCGCCGGCCCGGCCCGTCACGAGGCGGTTGAAGCCCCGGACAGGATCGATGATGAAGCCTGCGAACTCCCTCCATCCCCGCTCGCTCCCGGTGGCCGTGTTGTCCAGGACCATTGAGGAGGTTCTGTAGATCATCTCGCCCAGGGCGATCCCTCCCATCCCTGTGTTGATGAAGTCGTTCAGGGACATCAGGTGGGTTTCACCGCAGCACTCCCACTGCAAGCTTCCTGCGAAGGCCCAGGGCGCCGACTCCCAGAAGTTGAATCCGTTGGCCCGGGCGGCGTTGAAGTACATGCTGCCCTGGTAGGGGTGGGCGAACTGGTTGGTGCTGAAATGGTTGTCGTCCCACCCCATCCCCTCCTGGAAGTTGTGCCACCAACTGGTAGGAGTGATCTGGCTGAAGGACGCGTTTCTGATGAACTCATTGAAGGCCCAGGGGACCAGGTTCCCCATGAAGACCTCGGCTGTGGCAAGGCCGAAGCTCCTCTTGGCCCCCCAAGCGTCTTTTTCGACCTCCTGAGCCCTGCCGGATAGGGGGAGGGAAAATGCCATCCCCAACCCGAGGATCATGGCCCACTTCGTTACTCTCCGATTACGGATACCAGACGAGTCCAAGTCTCACCCCCCAACGGTTGCCAGAAGACACGACCGGAAGGTCCAGATACCCAAGGTCTGCCTCAGAAGTCTCGAAACGGCCGTACCGGGCGGAAAAGTCACCCAGGACCCGGCCCGCAATTGGGACGAAGAAGCCCGCCACGGCGGTCCCACCCCATCCGGCATACCGTGGCGCGTTGTTCTCACCCTCTTCCTCCTCATCCGGGAACCCCTCGACGTGTCGCTCGGCTCTGAAGCGGTCCCATGTCAGTCGGCCTTCGACATACGGTCGGATCCATCCATCCCGGATGAGTGGGTACGCCACCGACCACTGCATCCCAACCTGACTCCCACTGTCGACCTCCCCGATTCGAACAGGTAGGTCATAGGAAACGAAGTTCACTCCCCACCCAAGCCTCAGGCGTTCCAGGCCAAAGTAGACGTTGAACTCAGCGTCGGTACCGTCGTTGAGGACACCCCCCCAATCTCCGCCGATCTCGGTGTAGCCCATCTTGTAATCGAACCCCAGGCCTGTGTGTTGCGCGAGGGCGCGGGAGGGCGCAAGAAATGGGAGGAGAAAAAGGAGTAGGGCCGATAAAGGCGGTGAACTTCGGGATCTGTACATTGCGGATCCATAGGATGGTGGAAGGGGATGCAAGCCGTAATATAGGTCGATCGTCCTAGCTGACCAAACCCTCACCCGGACCCGGCCCATGAGGATCGAGGAGGCCGGTAGGCGTGGTGGCAGGTCTCTCGATGGTCCAGTAGCTTTTCTCTTCCGGCGACGACTTCGGGACCGGAAGAGGGCTCGTGGGGCTACCAGGCCCCCCCTCTGTACAGTGCCCAAGGGTTATGACCTCCTACGGAAGGCCAACCATGAGCGATAAGGACCGAGCCAAGGGAAAAGCGGACTCCACCAAGGCCCAGCGGTGGTTCCTCCTGGTCCTGGCCCTACTCATCACCGTCGCCTTTTACCGGGTCGTCGAACCCTTCATCATTTCAGTCCTCATGGCCGCCATCTTCGCCGGAATGAGCTACCCCTTTTTCCTCTGGCTGGTGAGAATAACCCGAGGTCGGAGGCGGACCTCGGCGGCTCTGACCATCCTGGCCATTCTGGTGCTGATCATCAGCCCGGCCATCCTCTTCGTCGGCCTGCTGGCCAACGAGGCGTTGAACGTGAGCGAGTCGGTAGGTCCCTGGATCCAGGCCCAAGCCGACAATCCCGGTGCAATCGAGCTGTGGCTTGGGGAGCGGGTGCGGAATCTCCCCTTTGTCGGTGACTTTATTCCGGAGCGTGACGTCATCCTCGGGAAGTTGGGGGAGATCGCCGGCCGCATCGGAGGGTTTCTGGTGGGAGGGCTGGCCTCGGCCACCCGGGGCACCGTCAACTTTATCCTCCAACTCTGCATCATGCTCTACGCCAACTACTTCTTTCTCCTTATAGGGAAGGATGCCCTGGCGAAGATCATGTTCCTGGTTCCCCTCGAATCCGAGCAGGAGGATCGTTTGGTCGCCCGGTTCGTATCGGTGACTCGGGCGACCCTCAAGGGCACCCTCGTGATCGGAGTCATCCAGGGCGGGACGGCCGGGCTCGCCTTTGCCGTGGTGGGGATCGACGGCGCAATCTTCTGGGGCACCATCATGGCCGTCCTCTCCATCATTCCCGCCGTCGGCGCGGCGGTGGTCTGGATCCCGGCGGTGATCTACCTCTTTGCGACCAGCCAGGTGCTGGCCGGAGTGGGACTCCTTCTCTGGTGCGGCATTGTGGTGGGCTCCTCGGACAACATCCTCCGCCCTCTCCTGGTGGGAAAAGACACCAAGATGCCGGATCTCCTCGTCCTCCTGAGCACCCTCGGGGGGATCGGCGTCTACGGGGCCCTGGGCGTCATTATCGGGCCGATCATCGCCGCCCTCTTCCTCACGGTCTGGGAGTTATACGGCGAAGCGTTCCGAGACGTCCTACCGGCGGTCAGGGAGAGGAGGCCCATGGGGGCCGAAAGTTAGGGCCCAATCAGACATCTCCGTAACTTGCTCGTCACGGATCAGTAACGACCGTTACGTACCCTGGCTCACGGCCTTTATTTCCCCCACTGCCCCGGGGTAGCTTCCTTCCGAATCCAAGACGGTGGGTGGGGCCAGCGGTTTTCAGCCCCGAGTTAAACGGCCACGGGGCCAAGATTAAGGAACTCAGGTTAAAAGCTCTCGAGGCATGAGACAGACTTCAGGTCTGTTCGTGTTCTTCCTCTTTATGTTAGCTACTCCGGCATCGGCTCAGGATACCAATCAGAGTGGCGCCAGCGAGCTCCCTCAGGTTTCCTTCGAGGGGCTCTTCTATCTGACCTATCAGACCGGGGAGAGCGGGGGTGAGGACTTCAGCAAGTTCGCCATCACGAGATCCTACTTCACCTCCAAGGTGGACATCCTTCCGATGCTGTCTGCTCGAATCACCATGGATGCGCGCCAGGACGATACCGGTGACATGAAGGTCCGGTTGAAGTACGCCTACGCAAAGTTCGATTTCGGTGACTGGGGCGGATTGAGCAAGGTGAACCTGGAAGGAGGGATCGTCCACATGGCCTGGCTCGATTTCGAGCAGAAGGTCAACCCGTACCGGATGCGGGACAAGATGTTCATGGAACGATCCGGCCTCTTCAACTCCGCAGATATCGGGGTGACGCTGGCCGGGGGGTTTGGTGAGGATCTTTCGGACGAGTTCAAGGAAGAAGTAAACAGCTCCTATCCCGCCAAGTACGGAAGCTGGGCCGTGGGTGTGTACAACGGGGGGGGATACAGCGCCATCGAGGAGAACGAGAACAAGGTGGTCCAGGCCCGGGTCACCTTCCGACCTTTGCCGGAAACACTCCCGGGCCTCCAGTTCTCCGGTTTCGGGATTCTGGGCGAAGGGAACAGGGCCGGCGAGCCCGAAGACACGCCCGACTACAAGGTCTTCAACCTCTACGCCTCGTACCAGTTCCCCAAGGGCGTTTTCACGGCCCAGTACGTCACCGGCGAGGGGAACCAGAAAGGCTCCTGGTTCGTGGCTGACGATCCCCTGACGGATCCTCTCCTTGCGCACGAATACGATGGTTTTTCCCTCTTTGGGGAGTGGAAGCTCGATGCCAATTGGCGTCTTGTCGGCGGGTTTGACGACTTCAACCGGACCCCTGAGGATATGGACCTGAGCTTCACGCGGGTCCACGGCGGAATCGGGTACGACTTCGGTGGGAGCAATATCCTCCTCTTGGATCTTGACCGTCGGAAGTGGGACGACTCGGACCTGGAGACGGACACCCGCGCCCAGGTTGTGATGCAGGTCAAGTTCTAGTTCGGTCCCCTCCCAATTTTGGACTCGGCCTCAGCGCCGGCGGCCCCAGGGGCGTCGGCGCTTCCCCGTTTCTACCACCTCCGTTTCCGGCCGCCACCCTGGAAACCAGAGCTCGGGGAAAAGAACGGGGTTGCATAACATAGATACAATGATATATTTATATAATACGATATAAGTCGGAACGCGGACTACCCACCGCGGACCCAGACCAAGGGAAGGAAGAGTATCATGGCCGTATTAGAAATGACCGACGTCACATTCGACAACGAGATCGGAAACGAAGAGGGGATCACTGTGGTGGACTTCTGGGCCCCCTGGTGCGGGCCTTGCCGTATGGTTGCCCCGGTGATCGAGGAACTGGCCGAGGAGATGGAGGGTGAGGTCCGGTTCGCGAAGGTGAACGTGGACGAGGCCCCGCAGATTGCTCAGCGCTTCCAGGTTCGCTCCATCCCCACCATCGGATTTTTCATGGATGGGGAGCCAGTGGGCTCGGTGGTTGGAGCACACCCGAAGGCCGCACTTCAACAGATCATCGAAAAGGTCCAAGAAGAGGTCGCAAAGCAGAACTGATCTCCAGGGTAGGTACCTGACCAGGAGGCCGGTTGGAGCCTCTGGGCGGAGGCTTCAAAAAAACCTGGAAGGCGTGGAGGCGGGGGAACCCCTCGCCTCCACGCTTTTTTCCTGCTCTTTGCTCTTTGGTTGACCTTTTGCCACGCCCAACGATCTGGCCCTGTGGAGCTTTCCGCCTGCCCTTTGTCCTCCGGGGAACCGGCCACAGGGAGTTGACGCCGAGAATAGAAGGCCCTATCACCCCTTATCCACGACCCCGGCCCCATCCAGGAGACTGCCCATGAACAAATATCTCGTGGAGTTCATCGGTACCTTTTTCCTCGTGTTCACCGTCGGGATGACGGTCATAGAACCTAGTGCTGGTCCGCTGGCCCCTCTTGCCTTCGGTTCTGCGATGATGGTCATGGTCTACGCCGGTAGCCACATCTCCGGCGGTCACTACAATCCAGCCGTGACCCTGTCCGTTCTGATACGGGGCCGGATCGGTGGCAAGGATTCTATCAACTATATGATCTTCCAGGTCCTGGCTGCGTTGGCGGCAGCCTTCCTGGTGGGTTTCCTGAAACCTGATGTGGAACTCAGCCCCCTGAATCACGATGTTCTCAATTCTGTGGTGGCCGAGTTCCTTTTCACCTTCGCTCTCTGTTTCGTGGTCCTCAATACGGTCACCGCAAAGGCCACCGAGGGGAATTCCTACTATGGGTTGGCGATCGGCTTCACGGTGATGGTGGGTGCCTACTCCGTCGGCTACATCTCCGGAGGCGCGTTCAACCCGGCCGTGGCATTTGGCATCTCGACCATGGGCCTTTCCGCTTTCCCGGACATCTGGATCTACCTGGTAGGCTGTTTCCTGGGTGGAGGCCTAGCCGGGTGGGCGTTCTTGGCCCTGAATCCCGACGACAAGTAAACGGAGGTCTACCTGATGGGACACCCGTCCTGAACGCGGGTGTCCGCCAGGTGGACGATCTTCCACCCCTCGTCGGTCAGGGCAAGGTGGAACGCATCCACCCCGCAGTGGCGGAACTCCCCACCAACAAAAAGGTCGTACTCCGTCCAGACCGATGCCAACGGACCCGAGACCTCCACCTTCGGGTCATAGAACCGCTCGTCGATTTCCGGTCCTTCCCGCGTGGAGATCGACTCGATCCACCCGTCCGGCGGATTCATGCTCACTCGGTAGCTGCCTTCGCGCATCCCGGTTCCCGTCATGAGGGCATCGGGGTGGAATAGCGATGACAAAAGCTCCGCATCCCGTGTGCGCATCCCCTCGAAGAGCTGGCTGACAACGGCGATGACCTCATCATGGGCGCTTTGAGCGGATGCCGGGTGGGGTTTCGGCCCCGCCAGGAGGCAGAGCAGTCCGAGGAGTGGAAAAACGTTTCTCATGACGGGTCCTGACCTTGGTTGGAGGTTGCTGGTACCGGCGTGGCAGCCCGGGTTTTTTCCCCGTAGGTGGGCAAGGAGCACAGGCAGGGCCCATGGACAGCTCAGTCGAAGAGCCGGACGATTTCTTCTTCTTTCTCCTCCGCGGCAACTCTTCCGGCTTCGATGAGTTGATCGATCCTGCTGAAGTCGGCCCAGTGAACGTCACGGACGTCGGGGACCAAAACAAGGTCCGCGAGCTTGAGGTGGAATCGGTTCAGCTGGATCTGCATGATCCACTCGGCCCTGGCCAGGATCTCGATTCCGTTCTCCCAGGGTCCGTGGGATTGGAGCCCTCGCTGGACGTCCACCACGATTACGTCGGCTCGGTATGGGGCCTCCCCTGGCTCCGGTACCGGGACGTTCTTTGTGATATACCCATCCACCAAAAGCATCCCGTTCAGGGCCACCGGGGGGAAGACACCGGGGATCGCCGCGCTGGCCTGGACGGCATCGGCGAGTCTGCCC
>CBDUAX010000217.1:0-7661 GCA_965365235.1 uncultured bacterium | reverse complement strand
GGGGAAAGGCGGGGGGGGTTTCTTTCTTGGGAAACGGCCAGCCACAAGGCCTCGGCCGCCAACGGATAGAGAAGATGTTCCACCTTGAGAACCCGGGCCGCCAGCGTGTCGGGGGTGTCGGAGGAAAGGACCGGCACGGGCCATTGGGCCAGGATGAATCCGGTGTCATACGCCTCGTCGACGAAGTGAATCGTGGGGCCCGAAAAGGTGGCGCCGGACGCCAGGACGGCTTCATGGACGTGGTGACCCCACATCCCCTTCCCGCCAAACGCCGGGAGAAGGGCCGGGTGGATATTGAGAATCCGCTTGGGAAAAGCGGCCACCACCGCCGATGGAATCAGGCGGAGATACCCAGCCAGAAGGATGACCTGGATCTTGTGGTCATTGAGGACCTGGAGGGTCTCTTCCCCCACGTCCTCCAGAGACCGCTCCTTTACCGGGATCAGCCGTGTGGCCACCCCGGCCCGTTCGGCCCGGTCCAAGGCTCCGGCGGAGGGCCTGTCGCTGATGAGGAGGTCGATTCGGCCCGGGTTGGTGGGGGACTGATGGTCCAGGAGGGATTGAAAGTTGCTCCCTCCCCCTGAGGCAAAGACGGCTACGGGAACGGTCACCGGAGGCTCCTCCACGATTGGTCGGGCCAGGTCCCCGGACCCCTCGACCAGCTCAGGAGGCTCTACGCCAGCTCGCCTCCAAAGTGACCGACCAGGAACGGGTTGGTTCTCCGCTCCCAGCCTACAGTAGTCTCGGGCCCGTGGCCAGTGAGAAGGCGTGTTTCGTTGGGAAGGGTCAGGACCTGCTCGTGGATCGACTCCATGAGCTGGTGGAAGTCTCCCCCCATCAGGTCCGCCCGGCCGATGGCACCCAGGAAGACCACATCTCCCACGAATGCCACGCCCTGGTCTTTCAAGTAGAATATTACATGTCCGGGGGCATGTCCCGGTGCGAAGCGCACTTCGAACTCTACCCCGCCGAAGGTGAGGACGTCCCCAGCTTGGATCTCGCGGTCAGGGGGAGGCAAAGGGCCGATGGTGGGAAGGTTGAAGGCCCGGGCTTGGGCTTCCACGCCATCGTAGATGCGGCGGTCGCCGGGGTGGAGATAGATGGGGGCCGAGGGTGCCGCCTCTCGGAGCGCGGGAATGCCCTCGACATGGTCCAGATGAGCATGGGTCAGGAGGATCGCTTCTAGATCCACCCCCTCATCCTGCAGGCGAGAAACCATGGAAGGGGATTCGGCTCCCGGATCGATGGCCACAGCCGTTCCCTGGTCCGGGAAGACCATGAGGTAGCCGTTCTCCGCGAACCCTCCCCCGGTGAAGGTAAGAATCTGACTCACCGAAGAAGACCTTCCGTGACGAACGAGGTACTTCCCTGGATGGAAGATGGGTCCCGGGACGCCGGCATCCCTATGCGCACCCACACCCGGAGGGGCCCAGTCCGGCCAGCTCCAGTTCTTTTTCTTTCTCTGTGGGCGCTTTCCACCCCCCGGAGAGGTCCAACATCCTCCTGAGGGCCGCCTCAGCCCTGACCCGGACCTCCTCCTCCATGGTCACCTCGTACTGCCGGTGGTCCAACGACCATGCCAATTTGGCAAGGTTGTTGAGCTTCATATTCCCGCAGACGGCAGCCCCGGATAGGGGGACCATGGTTTTTTCCGGATACCGCTCCTGGAGTTGATCCACCAGGCCCCTCTCCGTACCGAAGATCAGGGCGTCGTGTTCTTCGGCCATCTTCACCATGCCCGAGGTGGAGGTGACACGGTCCGCCACCGCCAGCAGATCCTGTCGGGCCTCCGGGTGAATGACCACCAGCGCGCCGGGATACTTCTCCTTGGCCAGAGCCAATTCCTCCAGCACCATGTCGTCGTGGACGTAACAATAGCCGTCCCAGACGATGATGTTCTCCCGACCGGTTTCCTCGATGATATACCGGGCGAGGTTCCGGTCCGGAACGAAGATGATCGGCTGATCAGCGGGAATGGATTCCACGACTCGGACGGCGTTGGCGGAGGTGCAGGTGATGGTGGATTCAGCCTTCACCTCTGCGGTGGAGTTCACATAGGCCACAACGGCTGCGTCTGGGTGCTGAGCCTTCAGCTTCCGGAGGGAGTCTCCGGTGACGAAGTCCGCCATGGGACAGCCTGCCCGAAGATCGGGCATGAGGACGGTCTTGTCGGGAGAAAGGATCTTGGCCGTCTCGGCCATGAAGTGGACCCCACAGAAAACGATGACATCGGCATCGGTATCCGAGGCTTCCTGGGAGAGGCCCAACGAATCGCCCAGGTAGTCACTCACTTCCTGGATCTCGATCCTCTGATAGTTGTGTCCCAGGATTACAGCGTTCAGCTCCCCTTTCCGGACCCGAATGCGCTGGACGAGCTCATCTTTCGGGAGACCCGAGTAGTCCAGGACAGTGGGAAGGGGGGCCAGCGTTGGTCTAATCATGTTCCTGCTTCGTCAGGGGTCTTTCTCTGAAACCTTCGGCGCGGTGGAAGGAGTGTGTCAAAAGCTGGAGTTCGTTGAGAAAAGGGGCCCACCGGGAAACTCCCTGCGGGCCCCTCCGTGTTTTCCAACCGACGTCCTTAAGCTCAGACGGTGAAGGAGCTTCCGCACCCGCATCCGCCTGCAGCATTGGGGTTCCGGAAGGTAAATCCCGAACCCATCATCGTGGTGACGTAGTCGATCTCCACACCCTCGAGGTACTGGGCGCTGAACGGATCGACGAAGACCCGAAGGCCCTCCATCTCGAAGACCTCGTCATCGTCGGCAGGGGTGTCCTCGATGTTGAGGCCATACTGGAACCCTGAGCACCCCCCTGGGAGGACAGCGACCCGCAGGCCCGCTGCCTGAGCATCCTCGCCCTGATCTTCTATGAACTTCTGGACTGTCGTTACGGCAGTAGGTGTAATGCTGATCTGCATTTCTTCTCTGTCCTCCGAAACCCTCCTCGGGGTTTCCTTCTTGTGGCTGGTTGTACCCGTTCGCCAGGGGGTGGTTCCGCCGAAACTCACTGGAAGAAAAGGCTTTCCAAGCTATTCCCGCACTGTTTCTCGGTCAAGGCAACGCTTGGGAAACATATTCCCGCGGAGCCTTTTCTGTTAGATGATCAAATGCAAGAACGGGGCCGAAAAGCCCGGACTCATGGGGGTCCTCCGCCCTTGGCCTCTTGGGCGATCCAGGCGGAGGCGTCCAGGAGAGAATCGAACACCTCCACCGGTCCTTCCAGGTGGGGCTCCTCCTCGACCCCATACCCGGTCCGGACCAGGATCCCCTTCCCTCCCAGCGCGGTTGCCGGCACCACGTCCTTCCTGCGGTCTCCAACAAAAAAGGATCGGGTAAGATCCAGACCCAGTTCCCGGGCCGCCCTGGTGTACATCCCGGTGGCCGGCTTCCGGCACTCGCAGGATCCGGTGAAGTCGGGGTGGTGTGGGCAGAAGTAGGTGGCGTCCAGCCTGAGACCCTCTCGAGACAGCTCGGCTTCCAGGCGCTCTGCCACAGCGTGGTAGTCGGCCAGGGAATAGAGCCCCCGGGCGATCCCGGACTGATTTGTGGTCACCACCAGGGCGAATCCGGCCCCCCCCAGGGTCCTCATCCCTTCTACTACCCCGGGGAGCAGGGACACCCCCTCGGGATCGGCAAGATATTCGCGTTCCCGAATGATGGTCCCGTCCCGGTCCAAAAATACCGCGGGACGCCCGAGGGGCTCTGAGACGGGGCTTGGGGAGTCAAGCACCTCGGTCAACGGTCCTCCTCCGACCCCCGGTTGGGCCCGCGAGGGTTCTCCCCTGCCCCGGAGGACCCTCTGGCAAGAAGCCGAAACGCACGGACGATGGCTGCCTCTTGCCGCGGATCTACGGTTCGGAGGTCCAGAACCAGGAAGTCGTCCTCTCGTCGGCCGACGATAGGCGTGGGACCCGACCGAAGGCATCGGGCGGTCTCCTGGGCCGACATCCCGTTTACCTCCACCTTGAGGACCCACCCCTTGAGCTCCACACCCGGATAGGTGCCCCCCCCCACCACGCCCTTCCCTCCTTGGACCCGGACCCTGACGCCGGGAAAGGAAAGCGCCTCGGCCAAGCTCCGGGCTCGCGCTTCAAGCTCCTCGGGGGATAGGGACAACATGCGAAGGGCCGGAATCGCCTGGAGGGCGGCCTCTGGGGACAGGTACTGCCGGAGCGTGGCTTCCAGCCCGGCCAGCGTCACCTTGTCCACCCGAAAAGCCCGGGTCAGGGGGTTCCGTCGCATCTCCGCGATGGGCTCCCGGTCGCCCAGGATGATCCCTGCCTGCGGCCCCCCCAGGAGTTTGTCCCCGGAGATGGCCACAGCCTGAGCCCCGGCCCTGAGGCTTTCTGGGGCGCGGGGTTCTGGGGGCAGGCCCAGGGCGCCTGGGTCGGCGAGGAGACCCGAACCCAGGTCGTGAAAGAGGAATACCCCCATCTCACGCGCCAAGAGACCCAACTCCTCGACACTCGTTTCCTCCGTGAACCCCGAGATGCGGAAATTCGACCGATGCACTTTCAGGATCGCCGCCACTCCACCCTCATCGGCTGCCGCCCGATAGTCCTCCAGTCGCGTCCGATTGGTCGTCCCCACCTCGCGGAGCATGGCTCCGGACCGAGAGATCATGTCTGGAATCCGGAACCCCCCTCCGATCTCAACCAGTTCGCCCCGAGACACCAACACTTCCCGACCCATGGCCTTTGTGTTGAGGGCCAGGACCACCGCAGCAGCGTTGTTGTTCACCACCAGGGCATCTTCAGCCCCGGTGATCTCTCGCAACAGATCCACACAGTGGACGTACCGGGAGCCCCGTTCTCCAGCTTGAAGATCGAACTCCAGATTCGAATACCCTTCCCCGGCACGGCTCATGGCGGCCCGTGCCTCCCCGGATAATGGAGCCCGCCCAAGGGTGGTGTGGAGGACCACACCGGTTGCGTTTATGACGGGTCGGAGGGAGGGAAGGGCCCATTCTGTCAGTCGATCTGCGATCCTGGCCACATAGCCCGGGATACCGTCGGGAACTGCGGCGCCTCCTGACACCTCGACCTCAGTTCGGACCGTCTCGAGAACCTCCCTGGCGGCCCGGAGGACCCTCGACCGGGGGTGTTCTCCCAGGAGCGGCGCCATCTCCGGCGAGTTCAGAAGCACATCCACGCCAGGAAGGCTCCTTCGGGGGTCGCTCATGAATCGCGAGTTCCCCGGGGCGTCGCCTCCGGAGGCGGCACCGGGGGCAAATCCCCTCCGGGAAAAAACCACCGGGCTGGGGAGCGAATCGTAGCTGTGTCGGGCGGGACCGAGAGCGTGTCGGGGACGACGGCTGACGTGTCCTCCGCTGGGGGCTCAGGCGGCTCCCACGTCAGGGTCGTCTCGGTTTCTAGGGCCGTCAGGCCATTGATGTTCCGGACGTTGATCACCCTGACCTGATACAGCTGGTTCCCTTCCAGCCCCTCTCGGAGAAGGGCGAAGAGGAAAGGCTCCGGCAGGATCGGCGGGGGCGGCTCGGGCTCCACATCCTCCTCCTCCGGCTCCTCTTCGGGGGGTGCCAAGCGGGCTTCCAGGTTCTCCAACTCGCGCTCGATATCCGGGAGGTCCACCGTGTCCCCAGCGGACTGAAGCGTGGCCACCAACACCTGGAGAGAATCGGCCACGGCCCTCATGGAGTCGGAGAGTAGCCGAAGTGAGTCCGCCGTCCGGATGGAGTCCTGGAAGGCTCTCAGGGAGTCCATCTGAAGGGGCCAGAGAAGACGGTCCACCTGGGGCGCGTCTCCCGAGTCCCTCGAGAGGACCACCTGGGTCGCCCCCAGGTTCCCCCCGGTATTCAGGAAGTCGTCGAACTCGATGCGAAGCACAACCGAGTCTTCCGCTTCTACGCGAACGAGTTGGGCTGGTGTGGTGTCGGGTTGAAGCAGGGCCACCTCGCTGATGAGCGTATCTTGCCGCGGAAAAAGGAGTCCAAGATGGGCGTTGGCGGTCCCCTGCCTTTCCCGAAAATCGGGCTCCCGGTTCCGATTGTTGTCCTGGTAGATAGAGATGGCATACCGCCCGGAGGGTACATAGCGGAGGAGGTAGATCCCGGCCGTATCGGTAACGGCCACGTAGACGGGAACGTCCTCGGGCGGCTCTCCTTCCCCCACAACGGCGCTGTCGGCCACCGGCCGGGCTTCGACCCTGGCTTCCCGGACCTTCTCCCCTGTAATGCGGTCCGTGACGATCCCCGCCAGGACATGTTGTTCGTACTCTCCGCCCGTGGAGAAGACCAGCTCAAAAGGGCTTTCCAGCGTGTTGCCAAAGAGGTCCTTCACGGTGTCCAGGATCCGGATCCGGTAAACCAGCCCCCCCTGTAACCCACCTCGGAGCTTGATCTCCAACCCCGACCGGGTGTGTTTCACCTCATAGTCGCTCGTTTCCGGTGACACCAGGACGGCGGCCTCCATCCGACCCGCGGTGGGCCGCTCGCTGATACGTTCACTGAACTCGATGCGGACCGCATCCCGAGTGGGATCGATGGTCGCGAAGGTGTCGGGCCAGGTGGAGACCACCATGGGTGGAATCCGATCCTGAGGCCCTCCGGGAGGCCGGCTGGGACGAGCACACCCGTGGAGATACCAGGGTCCGGCCAGAAGGCACATTCCGGCCAGGGTACCCTGAACGATCCGCGAGGGAGCTACTCTCCGAGAGGGCATCCGTTTTCTCCTCAGGTGACCTCGAATGCTTGCAGTTTCTCCCGAAGTTTTTCCTGCTGCTCACGGAAGCTGTCGGCCTTCGCCCGCTCCTTGTCCACCACCTCTCTCGGGGCTCGCTCGACGAAGTTCGCGTTCTCCAGCTTTTTTTCAGCCCCTTTCAACTGTCCGTCCAACCGGTCGATCTCCCCTTTGAGCCGTTC
Organism: uncultured bacterium; assembly: GCA_965365235.1. GTDB lineage: Bacteria > Gemmatimonadota > Gemmatimonadetes > Longimicrobiales > Gaopeijiaceae > CBDUAX01. Next base: position 782 of record CBDUAX010000217.1, on the reverse strand, counting down.
CTTCTCTTTTTCGAGATCGATGACCCCTTCCAGGGGAAGGAACAGCTCGGTCCCGTTGATGAGAACTCCGTGGGCCCCGGCACCGGACATGGACCCGTCAATCTCGATTCCTCCGACACGAGCCAGCATCCTCATGGCCTGCCCCTCGGTCTCCAAGGTGCTCTGGAAGGCTTCCGGGGCTCCCCTGAGAGCGATGGCCACCTCGGCTCCCTCCGGAACACCGTACTCCTTGCGAAGGCGCCGGATCTGGGTGATGAGTTCCTGGAGGGACGCCATCCGGCCCTCAGCCTCTTCGTCTTCCCACCCCGGGACCTCTTCGGGCCAAGGGGCTTCCATGAGACTCCTGGGTTTCGGGGCCCCGGCGGGCCAGGGAAGCCTCTGCCACAACTCCTCGGTGACGTAGGGTGTGATTGGATGGAGGAGGCGCAGGATCCCGTCCAAGGCAGTGATGAGGGTGGTCCGGGCGGCTTCCCGACTGGATTCTCCGGAATCCCCCCGCAGCCGCGGTTTCACCAACTCCAGATACCAATCCGCGAACTCACTCCAGAAGAAGTGGTAGGCCGTCTCTGCAACGTCGTGGAGGCGGAACTTCTCCAATGCACCCGTAAGGTCCCGAGTGGTTCTGGAGAGACGGGAGAGGATCCATCGGTCCGAGAGCTCCAACGCCTCTTCGACCTCGGCCAAGGCTTTGATGGGGTTTTCGCCCACGCTGGAGAGGGTAAAACGCCCGGCATTCCAGACCTTGTTCGCGAAGTTTCGGCCCGGCGCGACCGCAGTCACCA
>CBDUAX010000216.1:0-7669 GCA_965365235.1 uncultured bacterium | reverse complement strand
CTTCCCATGGACGTACGGGGAGGGCGGGTGCTGGGTCTGGTCCGGGACGAGCTCGGGGTGGAGAGGGCTTTGGTATTCGATCTTGTCAAAAGAGAGGGAAAGTGACCGGTATCCCGACTAGACGACCGGGGGGCCTGGGTCGAAGACGGTTCGAGGAAAGGGGTCCTATCGGTTGAATTCTTCCACACCTCTCCCCGCGGGTTTGTGTTCTCTTCTACTGAGCCTCTCCCAGGAGTTGCCACGTCTCCTGGGAGAGAAGTGGGTCGGCCTGTACGTCTACGGATCCCTCTTCGACCCTACCTTCCACCCCGATACCGGCGACGTGGACTGTATCGCGGTCACCGAAGGGTCCCTTACGGACCCAGACCTCCAGATGCTTCGGTCCTGGTTCGAGGAAAGCGGGAAGGAGGATCCCTGGATCGGCCGACTCCAGCTCTCCTTCCTGAGGAAGGATGCCCTCCTCGAGGACGACCCGGAGGCATGCCTTTTTCAGTTCGGTGAGTTGCGGCGTGGGGGGTCGGACGGGAACCCCCTTATCTGGATGGATCTGCTTCAGCGGGGCAGGATGTTGATGGGGCCTCCTCCTGGAGAGATTCTCCCCGGGATCACCCCAACGAAGTTCCACGCGGCCCTGGAAAGGGAAGTTGGCTATCTGCGGAAAGAACTCTGTGACGAGGGAGGTGGGAACTGGCGGGACCAGCTGAGCTACCGGGTGTATGCGGTCCTGACTCTCTGTCGAATTCTGTATTCTCTTTCCAATAGGATGGTGACGTCGAAGGCACGGGCTGGGGAGTGGATGTTGAAGAAACACCCGATCCCCTGGCACGACCTGGTCCGGGCGGCTCTCCGGGGTGGAACGTCCGGGAGCCTGGACGATCTGCCTGTGAAGCAGATCTGCGAGCTGGTCGAGCACACCGCCTCGGCCGTCCAGGCCACCCCTCCGGGCGTTCCGAGGCTGGACGGAGGGGAGTCGGGACGACCTCTGGGGGTGCCCAAAGATCTCTGGCTTTCCCGTCCCGGCTCGAACTGGGCGTTGAGGTGGATGTTCACACCAGAGGCTGTGACCTACCAGGTGACCAATCCGAATGGAGGGGACTGGTTCCTGAAGGTTGCGAGTGCGGGATGGTCCCCCTCTCTGGAGGCCGAGGCCAGGCGGATGGAGTGGGGGCGTCGTCACCTCCCGGTCCCCAGGGTGGTCGACTTCGGATCGATCTCCCAGAGACAGTGGCTCCTCACGGAGAGGATTCCCGGTAGGAACGGTGTGGATCCGGTGTTGGCCCAATATCCGGAACGGCTTGTCCGGACGCTGGCTTCGGGCCTATGGAGGTTCCATCAAACACCGGTGTCGGAGTGCCCTTTCGATTTTCGCCTCGATCGGGCCTTGGCCCATGCCAGGCAGAGGCTCGAGGCCGGGGTCATCCGTCCAGAAGTGGATTTTCACGCCGAGTTCGCACACTTCTCAGCGGTGGAGGCCGTGGAGTGGCTCGAGACCATGCGGCCGAAATCAGAATCACTGGTGGTATGCCACGGCGATTACTGCCCGCCGAACATTTTGGTGGAGGGAGGAATCGCCACCGGTTTCGTGGATCTGGGGGAGCTGGGCGTGGCTGACCGTTGGTGGGATCTGGCTGTGGCGACCTGGAGCGTGACCTGGAATTTCGGCCCTGGCCTGGAGGACCTCTTCCTCGACGGGTACGGCATCGAGCGGGATCAGGCTCGCATCGAATATTTCCGCCTTCTCTATGATGTGGTTTCCTGACCTTCATTCGGGATCTTTTCCACCTGCCACCGGTTCACTGCGTCTCAAGATCTCGGACCAGATTCCCTGCTTCTGGGGTTAGTGACGGAATGCTCGAACTCCGTTTGATTGGCCGGCGCTTGCGGCGAAAACCTCTCCCCGGGTTTGCCGTTGTCCTCACGCTCTCTCTAGGCATCGGTGCTGTTACCGCAGCCTTCTCAGCGTTGGACGGCGTCCTCGTCCAACGCCTCCCGATTCTCCACCAGGGCGAGATCGTCCTGGCCTGGCATGTGAATCCCGCTCGGGACCATCTGCATATCCCCTTCAACCCCCAGGCCTTCGAAGTTGCAGCCCTTGGAATGGGGAGTTTGTCTGCCGTTGCCGGGGTTGAAACTGCAGGTGCGAGGCCCATACTCGCCGTGTGGGGTGGGGGTCAACTCATGCTGAATCATGTGAGGGTGGCTGGGGATTTCTTCGGTGTGCTCGGGGCCAACCCGGCTCTGGGGCGTCTGCTCGGAGAAGCCGACGACCGGTTGGGGGCGACACCGGCGGTAGTCCTCGGGTACGACGCCTGGATCGGCAGATTCGGGGCGGATCCCTCCGTATTGGGAACCACGATCCAGTACGGCGGCCGCTCTTTCTTGATTGTGGGTGTAGCGCCGAAAGGGTTGGACATTCCCATGGGAACGGACCTCTGGGCAACCCTCCGAGGGACCTTTCCCGAGTGGGCAGAAGAGGAGCCCAAGGGTGTCGAACTGGACCTGATCGGGCGCCGAGCAGTGGGAGTGGGTCCGTCGACCATCGCGTCGGACCTTCAGGGGGTCCTTGGCACCGATCCCGGCATCAGCTCCATATATTCGCCGCTCCAACCCGTAGTGAAGAGTCTCGATGACCACCTTTTTGGCGCGTACCGCCCGGTGCTCCGCCTCGCATTCTTTGCCGCGCTGCTCCTGCTCCTGACCGCTTTGGTCAACGCAACTCTTCTTCTCCTGGCGGGGGGTCCGGAAACGGTCCGGGACCATGCCGTTTTCAGAGCATTGGGTGCCAATCCAAGCCGTTTGCGCTGGAGTTCGATGGCCGAAGCGGCAATCCTCGGGGTGGGTGGCGCCCTTGGGGGCTTGGGGCTGGCATGGGTGACGCTCCAAGCACTCCTCCCCCTTGCACCCGCCACCTTCCCCCGGCTGGACGGTATCAGCCTGGATGCCCGGGGAGTGGGATTCGGGGTCTCTGTCGCCCTTGCTGCAATTCTGGGTGCAGGGATCGCTGTGGCGGTTGGCTTTTCCACCTCAGCTTCCGGGGTCCTCGCCCCTTCCCTCAGCTTTGGCCGGACTGGGGGCGGGGCGAGAGTGCGAAAGACTCTGGCCGGATTTCAAGTCGTTATGGCCGGGGTGTCCGCGATCGGAGCTGGACTTTTAATCCGCTCCGTAGACGCCATGAACCGCCTCGACTTCGGGTTCGATCCGGCAGGGCTTTCGGTGGTCTCGCTGAGTACGCCCTATCCTTTCTTTCAGGTGCCCAGCTCCTACCTTCTGGGATTGGAACAGGTTGTTCAGCATCTGGAGGGACAAAGAGGGATTTCCTCAGTCCGGCCCACCCTCACGAAACCCCTCCTGAGCGGACTGGACGTAGTCTTCCGTACCGAAAACCAGATCTTTTCCGAAACCGGCCGGAATCCCTATGTGGCTGTGGATGCGGTTCTGCCAGGACACTTTCAGGCGTTGGGCATGCCGGTTACTCATGGCCGCGGATTCGAATCGACGGACAATCGACCTGATTCGGACCCTGTCGTGGTGGTGAACGAGGCGGCCTCCAGCACTTATTGGCCAGGGGAGGATCCATTGGGGAAAAGGCTCTTCGGGTTCCCCGACCAGGACAGTTCCTGGCGGGTCATCGGGGTGGTTCCCGACATCCGGTACCGAGACTTTTTCGAGTTGCGGCCCGCCGCCTACTTCCCTCTGGGGCGGATGGGCATCGTTCCCCCGCGGGGTCTCCTCGTGCGAAGCTCCGGAGAAGGGGCTGCCTCGGTGGGATCAGCCGTCCGGGAGGCTTTCTCCGAGGTGGATCCGAAGGTTCAGGTGTTGGGTGAGGACCGGGTGGTAGACCTTTTGCGCCAACCGGGAGCCCGTCAACGGTTCGGGGCCGGGGTCCTGTTCATTTTTGCCGGGGTCACGATCCTCCTGACGGTCCTGGGGATCTACGGGGTGTTTACTGCCCTGGTCCAGGACCGCGAGGTGGAGTTGGCCGTTCGGACGGCGGTGGGGGCCGAGCGGGGGGAGTTGGTTCTTATGGTCCTCGGGGAAGTAGCCCGGATCGCGGCGGCCGCAGCGACCGGCGGGTTGTTGGTGGCTTTGGCGGGAACTCGGCTTTTAAACTCCCTGCTCTTCGGCGTGTCGGGCTTCGATCTCCTGACCTACACGGGGGTGGCGGTGGCTGCGATTCTTGGGGCCCTATTGTCGGGGTTAATTCCTGCTCTCCACGCCTCCCGGGTGGACCCGATTCGTGCCCTTAGAAGCTAGATCCTCGGAGCCAAGTATGCAGAAGACCCTTGTATTCCTCCTCGGACCGCCGGCTGTGGGGAAGATGACAGTGGGGTTGGAGGTGGAACTCCTGACCGGCATCCCCCTCTTCCACAATCACTTGGCCATCGAAGCCGTTCTCCCCGTCTTCGGTTTCGGGACCGATCCCTTCCATCGCCTCGTGTCTGGTTTTCGAAATCACATGTTCCGGGAGGTGGCGGAGAGTCAACTTCCCGGGTTGATCTTCACCTACGTGTGGGCGTTTGATCATCCTGCGGATCTGGCCTACGTGGAGAAGCTCAAGTCGATCTTCGATTCCAGGGGTGGAAGGACCGTTTTCGTGGAGTTGTGGGCAGATCTGGAGACCCGCCTGGCCCGGAACGCTACAGAGCTACGCTTGCAGGCGAAGCCCTCGAAGAGAGATGTGGATGCTTCCAGGAGGCGCTTGCTCCAGAACGAGGAGGATTATCAACTGACCTCGGACGGGACTTTTCCCTTTCCCAATCATCTTTGGATCGACACCACCGAGGGATCACCTGGACGCACTGCGAGGAGGATCGTGGACCATTTCTCTCTTCCGGAAAGGACGGGTCCCTGACCGCCGGAGGGAACTCCGACGGGCAGAGGCCCACGATCAGCCGGGCCTGATTCAGGCCACAAGGGAAGTGTCAAGAAGCTCACGGGACCCCACCGGGCCCCGACCCTTCCGTCAGATGGACGGTTGCCCCAGGTACATCTGTACAAAAAGGACGGTATCCATCACCCCGTGGGCCAGAACCGTCACCCAGAGGTTCCTTCCGAATCTCAGGTAGGCGGCGCCCAGGGCGAAACCCATGAAGGCCGTCTCCACGATGCCGACGAATCCCCAGGCGAAGTGAGCCAGGCCAAAGACCAAGCCGCTGACCAGGACCGCCGCGTGCCATCGCCATTTGCCTCCAGAGAGCTCCGCGAGGCGGTTGATCAGAAAACCTCGGTATACGACCTCTTCCCCCCAGGAGGAAGCGAAGTACACTGCGGGGAGGGCTACCAGAAGGAGAGGGAGGTTTCCTTCGAGGTAGTTGTACCCCGTCATGTCGGCCCCTTCTGGCATTCCGGCGATGTTCACAGCAACGATCGCCCCAAGGACAAACGCGGCGAGCCCGAGGAGGAGTGCGAGGAGGGAGAGGCCCAAGAGCCGGAGGGCGGGTTGAATGCCGAAGCGGCCGAGAGAGAGCCCGAAGTGACCGAAGGTCTCCCCCCGGGCCCGCAGGCCAAGGAAGATCAGGGCCAACATGAGGACGTTGGCCACCCAGGCAATGGTCTGGGAAGTGATGGGATTCCCTCCAGTCAGGGGCGAGAGGAGGAGAATCAGCGCAAGGGGAATCAGGAACACCAGGAGGAGCTCGCCAGCCTTCGCCCACCCACTCTCCCTCAAAGCTTGCCCGATTCGGGCCGAAAAGGCTTCGGTATCTACCATACGACAACTCCGCTCCGCTCCGGCTCCGGTCGGACCTCCAAAACCAATACGTCGGATCGGTCCGAAACCTTTGGCCCGCCCGACCCGGGTGGACCCGGGACCGATTCCCTACTATAACCCAGGAAGGAATCCACCAGGGTTCAGTTTCTGGTGAGCGAGTGTAAAACCCAATCAAGACCCTCTACAATCGGGGCAAATCAGGACAAAGGAAGGGCAAGGGGATGAGCTACGCCTACACCGTCGATCAAGCCCAGAATCTCCTGGTGGTGAAGTTCTGGGGGGAGATCCCGTACGCCGAGGACGCCCGGGCCGTTTTGACGATCCTGGACGATCCCCGGATTCAGCCAGGGGTGAGGATTCTGGTGGACCGACTGGATTCGGCGTTCACCGCCACACCGGAAGAGGTGAGGGCTCACGTAGGCCTGGTGGGCATGAAGATGGCCTCCCTCGGGGAACCGAAGGTGGCCAACGTGGTTTCTGCCAACCTGGACTACGGGATGGTCCGGATGTTCAAAGCCGTCGCGGACGGGCGCCTGGACCACGAGTTCACCGTCTTCCGATCCCTGGAAGAGGCGTGCAGTTGGCTCGGGGTGGATCCGACCCAGGTGGATTGGCCGAAGCAGGAGAACAAGTCGTAAGCCTCAATTGGAGTTTCATGTCCCCGGGCGAACCCTATTCGATTCGAGAGTACCGACCTTCCGACCAAGCCGGATGCCTGGCGGTATTCCGGACGAACGTGCCCAGGTTCTTCCACGCCAAGGAACTCGACGAGTTCAAGGAATTCCTGGAAAACCTCCCTGGACCTTATCTGGTGGTCGTCGATTCTTCCGGGTCCGTGGTCGGCTGCGGGGGGTATGCCAAGGCCCAGGAGCCCGGGGTAGCCGATCTTTGCTGGGGGATGATCCGACAGGACCTTCACGGTGAAGGGCTGGGTCGCCGCCTCACGGAAGCCCGGATCCAGGAGGCTCGAAGCGATTCTTCCCTGAAGGTGATGGTAATGCACACCAGCCAGCATACGACCGGGTTCTACGAGTTGATGGGGTTCGAGTTGACAGGGGAAACCCCAGACGGATACGGGCCTGGGCTCCACCGCTGCGACATGCGGCTTTCTCTTGGGGAGGGGCAGGGACAATGACGCCCTATGAGTACCTGACCGTCTTTATCTCCGTGGTACTCGGGTTGGCCGTGGTCCATCTCCTGAGCGGGGTGGCCCTCCTTCTGGACACCCGGATTCGGGCCCGGGCCGATTGGATCCATGGGGTGTGGACGGCCAACGTCTTCGTAACCACCATGCTTGTGTGGTGGTTCAACTTCCACCTTACCGACGTCGTCACCTGGACGCTGCCCTTCTTCCTCAATCTGGTCGCCTATTCGGTTGTCCTCTACCTCATGAGCGGTCTGCTCTTTCCGGTCCGAGGGGCGGAAGTGACGGATTTCAAGAGTCACTTCGAGGCCAACCGATCTCGTTTTTTTATCGTCTGCTTCCTTTTCCAGATCGTCGACCTCTCGGACATCGTCCTGGAACGGCAGGCCCTGGGTACCCCGTGGTCACCGATTCAATTGATCCTTCTCGTCCTCTTCTCTCTGGGGTTCCTCGTGGGAATCCGGTCCGGGAATCGGGTGTACCACGGTACGCTGGCCGTGGCCTGGCTCGTCACCTGTCTCTCTTGGGGCGTCGCTGGCTTGAGCCATCCCATCTCGACCCTCTAGCCCTGTCTCTGAGAAATCATGCTGCTGAATAGAATCCTCATCTCCATTGTGCTCTTGGGGATTACGGGATGCGGCGGGGCTCCCGAAGCTCCCCGGCCTCCGGAGGTGGCGGACAGCGCCGGAATCAGGGTGGTTCAAAACACGAGCTCCTTATGGCGAAGCGGGGAGGAGTGGAATGTTTCAGCAGAACCCACCATTTCCATCGGCTCCTTCGAGGGCACGGAGGAATATCAATTCGTCGACATCGTT
>CBDUAX010000215.1:0-7674 GCA_965365235.1 uncultured bacterium | reverse complement strand
CGGGGGCAGGATTCGAACCTGCGACCTTCGGGTTATGAGCCCGACGAGCTACCTGACTGCTCCACCCCGCAACAGGAAAGGAAAGTTAGTTTCACCGTTGGGGAGGGTCAACCCTTTCCCGACCCCGTTTTGAGGGGTGTTGGAAACGTTTGACGGGTGGTGGTGCCATCTGTTTCCGGACTCTCCAAAAACAGGGATGCTCCTCAACAGCCCTCAGCCCCCCAAACCCGTCCAGGACCCAAACCGACCCGATATCTCTGTTCTCCGAACAAACGCCCAGGGCTACCAACCTGATGGGTCCCCAACTATCTTTGGGGTCCAGCTGGACGGGACGTGGCGCAGTCCGGTAGCGCACCGCAATGGGGTTGCGGGGGTCCCCGGTTCGAATCCGGGCGTCCCGATAGGAGGTCCCTGGATCGGCGACAGCCGTTCCAGGGACTTCTTGTTTGTATGACCGGATCGCTGAACGAATCCGGTTTGGTCGGTGTCTTTGAACACGGAGACCTGGCCCATCACCCTTCGACTCACTGCGCCGGCCTCGCCATGGATCGGTTCCGATTCCTAATCATGCTACTCCCCCTGGTTGCCACACCCCTGGTGGGCCAGGAGAACCCCGGCGATCGCCTTCAGGCGGTCCGACTCACCTCCGCTCAAACGGAAACCCTGAAGCTCGACGGTGTCCTGTCGGAGCCGTTCTGGGCGTCCGTCCCTGCAATCACCGATCTGAGACAGCAGGAACCAGCGGAGGGGGCCCTCGCCACAGAGGCAACAGAGATCCGCGTGGTGATGGACGGCTCCACCCTGTACGTAGGAGTCATCGCCTGGGACCGTGAACCCAACCGGATCGTGAGCAGAGTTCTTCAGAGGGACCGGGTGATGGAGGTGGATCACGATGGCCTCCAGTTCACCGGGGACGATGCCGTCGCGATACTCTTCGATCCCTTCCACTCCAGCCGGAACGCTTTCGTCTTCGCAACGAACCCCAATGGGGCCGAGTTCGACGCTTTGATCACCGACGAGGGGGTGGAGGTGAATGTGGATTGGAGGGCGGTCTGGGAGGTGGCGGCTTCCAAGGGATCGGAAGGATGGTCTGTGGAGTTCGCCATTCCCTTCAGGACCCTTCGGTATCCTGAGGGTGCGGACGGGGAGCCGTGGGGGTTCAATGTTTACCGGACCATTCGACGCAAGAACGAGATGGTCCTTTGGCAGTCCTGGTCCAGGGACAATGAGGGGTTCCCTCGTGTCAGCCGGGCCGGCCACCTGGCGGGGATGGTCGATCTCCCCGAACCCGGGGTCAACATAGAGGTCAAGCCGTTCGTGTTGGGTGGAATTCGCCAGGAACTCGGCGATGATGGCCAGACGCCGATGGAGTGGGAAACCGACATCGGCCTCGACCTCAAGTCCGAGCTTCGCCCCGGCTTGGTACTGGACCTCACCCTGAACACAGACTTTGCGCAGGTGGAAGTCGACGACGAGCAGGTGAACCTGACCCGCTTCTCTCTCTTCTATCCCGAGAAGCGGGACTTTTTCCTCGAGAACTCCGGGGTCTTCGAGATGGGAGCCGATGGGGGCTTCGGGCCACCCCCCTATAAGCTCTTCTTCTCCAGGAGGATCGGCATTGGGGAGGATGGGCCCCTCCCGATCCTGGGAGGGGCCCGGCTCACGGGACGGGTGGGAGGACAAACCGTCGGTTTCTTGAATGTGGTAACTGGGGCATCAGGCGAAGAACCCCGCACCAACTACTCCGTGGCGCGGATCAAACGGGATATCGGCGAAAACAATTTCCTCGGGTGGATGGTCACGGATAGACGCGACGGTGAGACCAGCAATACGGTCGCCGCGGTGGACGGATCGTTCTGGCTTCTTCCAACCCTCAACGCGAAGGGGTTCTTCACTCGGAGTTCAACCTCAGGGGCTGGAGGAGACGGGAACGCCTACTCCGGCACAGTCGAATACGAATCCGACTTAATGGGCGCTTCCATCAGCCACCTGACCATCGATCCGGAGGCGGCAGCGGACGTCGGGTTCATCACCCGGACCGATATCAGGAAGACCGAGGCCGATTTCCGGGTATCTCCCCGGCCGGACCATTGGGGCATCCGAGTGATCGATGTCCGGGTCGACGGCTCCTACATCTCGACGACATCTGGCAGGATGCAGGATTGGGAAGCCGGAACGTTTTTCAGTGTAGACTTCGATTCGGGGGAGAGCATTGGGTCCAAATGGGGGATCGGTCAAACGCGGTTGGACGAGGCGTTCTCCGTGGCCGATTCTCTCCCCATCGATCCCGGCCTCTACGACATCGTGGAGGCCCGTGTCTTCCTCAACACCGGCCGACACCGGGCCGTTGCGGGGAATCTCCGGACCCACTGGCAGTCATTCTATGGTGGGAATCTCTGGGAGGTGGAACCAAGTGTAACCGCATCACCCTCACCCCAGGTTTCCATGGAACTCGCTCATGCTTTGAACCGGGTTGAGGTCCCGACTGGTTCTTTCACGGCCAACATCACCTCCCTTCGCCTCGGATATGCCTTCTCCACAAAGCTCACCACCAACGCCCTCATCCAGTACAACAGCTTGAATAGGGATCTCTCCGCCAACCTTCGCTTGAACTTCATCCACCGGCCGGGGAGCGATCTCTTCATCGTACTCACCGAGCGGCGTGGAGTGGAGGACGAACTCTGGGACCTTTCCAACCGTGGGTTGGTAGCGAAGCTTACCTATCTGGTAAGGTTCTAAGGACCCGGCCATTCGACCGCGGGGCACCGGGCCAGGGGATTCCACACCGAAGCCTGGAGGACATCATGGGCTCTTCCACCCCCATTCCACCTCAGATCCGCCTTCGGGCCTTTGAATCTCCTCTCGGCACGATGCTAGGCGGGGCAACCGAGGGAGGCGTCTGTCTCTGTGAATTTGCCGACCGGGGTGGAGAGGAGCGGATCATTGCCCGGCTGATCAAGAGACACCGGTGCGAGGTCAGGCCCTCCGGCTCGTGGTCGGGGGATCTTCTCGGAATGGTCCAGTTTGCAGAACACCTCGACCGGCTCGAGAGCCAGATGGCCGAGTACTTTTCCAGCCGCCGACAGGATTTCGATCTACCCCTCGACCTCGGGGGAACTCCCTGGCAACGGCTTGTCTGGACTGCCCTCCTGGAGATCCCCTACGGAGCCACCATGAGCTACGGGGAGCTAGCGGAAAAACTCGGGAAGCCAGGGGGCAGCCGAGCTGTGGGTCGAGCAAACGGGGAGAACTATGTGTCCATCATCGTCCCCTGCCATCGAGTGATTCAGGCCGATGGAGGCCTCCGTGGGTACGGCGGGGGGCTGCACCGAAAGCGATGGCTGTTGGACTTCGAGGCAGGAACCGAGCAACTCTCGTTTTTGGATTCCCCGACGCGAGCAAAGAGAACACCAGTGCGAAACGGCCTCCTTCCCTTCCCCTTACGTGGCAGAGAATGATGACCATTGAACTTTTTCCGGGTTCGGGTAGATGACGCCCTCCTCCCCCGGAGACCTCGGTGGGGACCCGAATCTCCAACTCCCCTGGGAGTTCGAACTGGAGGGGAACGAAGTTCTAGACCGCTTTTCTTGGGCACGGAGGAGGGGTTTCCCCCAATACCTCTGGCCTGAAGTTCCACCTATCCAATGGCGCCAGGCTCTTCGATCGGTCCAGTGGGTCGTTCAGCAAGTGCTGGGTTCAGGCCGGCCGGCCATGACCGCAGGGAATGAGATGGAGGCCCGGGCCCTGGGCTTGGCCGGATATACCTCCGGCCTCGGTCCGCTTCTGGGTTTTTGGATTGAGGCGGGAAAGATCCGGCCCGATCCCCTCGTCGATCGTCTTTTCCACCTGCACCTGGCTCACGGCCGGGAGCGGGCCGAGCGTCTGAGAAGCGAGATGCACCGGGCCGTGGAGGGCCTGGCCGAGGCCGGGATCGATTCACTGGTAATCAAGTCCTCTCACACCGGAGCGGTGTATTTCCCCGAGCCGGGAACCAGACCCGCCATGGACGTGGACGTCGTGGTCCCGCCTGGGCAGTTCCTGCTGGCCGAACGGACCCTCAAGGCGGCGGGTTATTTCCTGGGAGCGCGGGACCTCAGGCCCAGGAAGAGCACCTGGCTCGTCCCCGGGGCCTCCCATCTGCCGCGATCATTGGAGGTTCTCCATGCCGATAGCCAGTATGCGGTGGACCTCCACGATTCCCTCGAACGCAACTTCTTTGGGGTCCGCAGGCTAGCTCCCTCACACCTCGGGAGCCTGAGAAGGAGGACTACACCTGAGCTCGGGCCTCGAACCCGAGTGCTCGGGCAGCCCGAGTTGCTGATGTATCACGCCCTCCATGCCTCTGAGGGTCTCTACAACCTTACTCTGATCCGCGTCCTCGAGTTGGTGCTAATGATCCGAAGGGACACCGGTAACGGGAGTCTAAACTGGGGCGAGTTTCGGGACCTCTTGAAGGAGAGGGATGCGGGGCGGTTCGTCTTTCCCGCCCTGGCCTTGGCCGAGAAACTGGAACCAGGAATGGTAGATCCTGACACTTTGACGATGGCCGAAGCATCAGCTACGAATCGAATGCGTCGGGTATTGGCGCGGTTGGAACCGGCGGGGGCCCAGCGGCTGGAGGGAATCTCCCTCGAAGACAGATTCATGTGGTGCGCGACGCCTTGGGAACACGCCCGGCGGTTCCTCCACATGCTGTTCCCGGCCCCTTCGGGTGGATCCCTCCGGTGGTTGGGAAGGAACTACTCCGAGCGTTTGTACCGGGTCGTTCGTCGCACGATCTCGGTGCAGGACTCAGACTCTTCTTCGTTCACCTAGCCCGGCCTGAGGAGGGAAGGAGGAGGATAGCCAAGACTCCGGCCCCCAGCGCGACGAACGCAGACATGAAGAACAGACCCCTGAAGGAAGCCGCCTGAAGCAGGTAACCACCAACCGCGGCCCCGATCAACCCACTCCCTTCCACCGCCAGGTTCCTCCAACTCGATACCGCCCCATGCTGTTCCGGCACCGCCCGTTCAAGGAGGATCTGGTCGACGAGGGGATAGACGGCGGGCAGGGCGAAGGCTTGCAGCATGTAGAATCCCATGGCTGGGGCCAGGTTCTGGGCCAGGGCGAGGGCCCACATAGCAGGAGGGAACATCAACATCCAAACCAACAGCATCCTGCGGGGTCCCTTGCGAGCAGCCCCCTCACCGCTCAAAAAGACCGCCGCGGCTGTGAGGAGTTGTCCCGCACTCAGGATAAGGCCGATCCTCTCGATGCTTAACCCGTGTTCACGACTGAAGTAGATATTGAAAAAGGACAGTGGCAGGGCTCCAGCGGTCCAAAAGATCCCGAAGACCGCTATGATCAGGAACAGTTGCCGGGGAATCACCAGGCGTTGGACCCCTCGAGGGATTCGCCCGGGGGCCGAAGCAGTTCGACCTGAAGTCCTGCCTAGACGCAGGGCCAGAGGTGCCAAGGCCGCGGCACCCATGGTTATTACGGCACCCGCGAGGAGAGCAACCCGATGTCCGGAGACCGCGTTGTCGTGGAGCAAGGGCAGGAGCCAAGCACTCACCGCTCCGGCCGCCGCGGTCCATCCCGCCCCTGAAGCCACCAGGATCGCGGTGTTCCAGGAGAAGGCCCTTGCCCGCATAGTGGGGCCGGCAAGACGCATGAGGGCGGGACCCATAGCCACGCGAAAACCAGCAGCCCCTGCACCAGTCACCGCCGCAGCGACATAGATCGGCACTGGCCCCTCGACCAGCGCTCCGGCTGCAAGCCCTGCCGTGGCCGTGAGAGCAGCCAACAGGTACGTCCACCTCACCCCCAACCGGTCCACCGAAAGGCCTGCGGGAAAGAGTGAGGCCAGTCCTCCTGCAGAAATGGCGGCTGCGGCCACGCCCATCACCCCCTCGTCATGGCCAAGACCCTGGAGATAGAAGTTGTAGAGGAAGGCATGAAAAAAGAGGCCGGCGCCGAAGAGCATGTTGGCCAGGAAGAATAGGCCCACAGCCCCCCACCCCTGGCCTTCCCGGCTCCCGTCGGAAAGGGACGAATCCGTTGCGCGTTTTTTTTCTGGAACCGCCATTGGATCCCCCCCAAACTCCCCTTGGATTCTGCGAAGCGCCTCGACATGGGGATGAAAGGGTAGGCCTGAAGATCAATGCCCACCCTTTCTTTCTCCCGGCATGATCGTATTCTCCTGGCATGGCCGAGGCAGCACAATGAGTGATTTCTCCACCGCCACCCCCAAGGGGTACAGGGCGCAGGCTCTTAGAATCGCCCGAAAGCGGGCCCGGATAGGCTTTTCCGGGGCCCTGCTGGTGCTTCTCTCTCCTTTAGCCAGCCCTCAACCGGGTTTTGCACAGGACACCATTAGACGGGTTCCCGGCGATTCCGTTGCCATCCGGCTGGAGCCGATCATGGTGACCGTCAGCAGGCTCCCACTCCGGCCAAGCCGATCCGGGTTTGCGGTCAGCGTCCTGCCGGAGGCCCTCTTGCGTGCTGAACGCCCCCCTTATGCTATGGAGGCACTGCGGGAGCTCCCAGGCGCCTTCATCGATGAAGCGACCGGGCCCGGAGGCCCCTCTATCATTCGGCTCCGGGGCGGGGAGGAGGTGTTCACCCAGATCCTCATGGATGGCGTCCAGGTCAATGAAAACGGCGGGTACTTCGACTTCCAGGGTGTTACTCTCACGAACGTTGGTCAGATCGAAATCGCCAGAGGACCTCAGAGCGCTCTCTACGGGTCCTCGGCGGTCAGCGGGGTGGTGCAGTTCCTTACCCCCGTGGGGGCGCCCGGCCCTCCGAGGTTCGGAGGCACCCTCGAGGGCGCCGGTGACGTAGGATCCGGTCGCAGCTACCGAGGGAGTGCCACGACTCGGGGTGGAAGTCCTCATCTCCTCTACACCGCTGGAGCCGGGTTGGCGTACAACCGGGGCATCTACAAACTTCCCCACGATACGTGGACTCGGGATGGCTCCATTCGCCTGGATGGATACCCGGGGGATCAGTTCCACCTTACCGGGATCCTCCGGTTCTTGGGCGTCGAGTCGAATCACCCAGTTCGTGACCCGGGGGTCACCCGTGTGCCCCTGGACCCCAACGCCCGGCTTGACCGGGAGCGTATCGTTCTCACCGCCCGCGCCCGATTCGATCAGTCCTCCCGATTGACCCACGGGCTAAACGTCTCCGCGTTCCGGCAGGATTTTCGATATGTGGACGAAAAGGACGACATCGAACCACCGCCGGGCATCTTCGTGGTCGATGCCGACCTCGTTTCGGCCAGCGATTTCTGGCGGACGACGGTGGAGTACCTGGGCAGCTATACCTCCAGTCCCGACCCCGTCGATGCCCAGCTGGCCGTGGCATACGGGGCGCAGTGGGGGCGAGAGGACCTGAACACATCGCTGGCGGGGGATTTCGGCGATGCAGAGGCAACCTTCGCGAGGGAGAGCGTAGAAGGTTTTGCCGACTTGCGGGCACGCCCCCACCCCAGCCTGGACCTGTTGATGGGGGCAAGGGGAGAGCGCTACAAGGGATTGGGGACCGAGATTACCCCGCGGGGAAGCGTTGTCTTCAGAGCGGTCCCGAACCTCCTTTCCCTGCGGCTTGCGGCGGGTCGAGCCTATAAGGTGCCCAATCTCCGGGAGCAGTTCCAGGACGACCCCTTCATCGCCCCTAACCCGGATC
>CBDUAX010000214.1:0-7681 GCA_965365235.1 uncultured bacterium | reverse complement strand
GACCTGCTGGGAAGCTTCGCGCATGGCGCATCGGCCGAGGGATGGTCCGCGGAGTTCAGAATCCCTCTACAGACCATTCGGTTTCCTGAGGGCTCCGACCAACCCTGGGGGTTCAACGTTTTCAGGATCATCCGCAGGAAGAATGAAAAGGCACTGTGGCAGGGGTGGTCTCGGGATGTAGGCGGCTTTCACCGGGTGAGCATGGCTGGGGACCTGGTCGGGTTGGAAGACCTGCCTCAGACGGGTCGGAATCTAGAGGTAAAACCCTACGTCCTCGTGGGAGTTCGGGACACCCGAGAGGAGGACGGAAGTCTGCCCAGGGAGAGCCAACAAGAATTCGGCCTGGACCTGAAAACCGAAGTCAGACCGGGACTTGTGCTTGATCTAACCTTCAACACGGACTTCGCCCAGGTTGAAGTAGATGACGAGCAGGTCAATTTGACTCGGTTCGGATTGTTCTTCCCAGAGAAGAGAGATTTCTTCCTCGAAAACTCGGGGATATTCCAGTTCGGCGTAGCTGCGAATCCCTTCGAGCCTCCGCCGTTTCAGATGTTCTTCTCTCGCCGAGTCGGTATCGAGGAAGACGAAGACGAGGTTGTTCCCATACTCGGGGGGGGGCGTCTGACGGGTAGGGTGGGTGGCCAAACGGTTGGCCTGATGACGGTTTTCACCGACGAGTTGAAGGGCCTGGTGGACCGGGAGAGTTTCTCTGTGGCAAGGGTCAAGAGAGACGTGGGTGAGAACAACTACGTGGGCCTCATGCTGACGGACCGTCGGAGCTCCAAGGCCTCAAATACCGTTGTAGGTACAGATGCGAGCTACTATCCGACCCCCAGCGTGAACGTGCAGGGGTGGCTAGCCCAGTCTTTCACCCGCGGGGAGGGTGGAGAGGATCTGGCCTATTCGGTCATGGCCGACTACTCCACCGACAAAAAAGGGGCTTTCGTTCGGCATATAGCCGTGGGCCCCGATGCTGAAGCAAAGGCAGGGTTCATCCAGCGGACCGACCTCCGCCGGACGGATTTTTATGGGCGACGAAGCTTCAGGCCGGGCATCTCGTCGCTCAGGAAGATCGACGTCTTTGTTGGGGGGAACCTCTTTACAGGTTATGAGGGAGGGATCCAGGACTGGGCAGCCGGGCCCCTTTCCATCATCGAGCTGGAAGCCGGCGGGTCGGTAACGATGATCGCCCAGGTAGGGGAGAACCGTCCCGACGAAGAGTTCGATCTAGCTGACACCCTGCAGGTGGAACCCGGGACGTACGACGCGGCGAACATCATGGTGATGGGCAACACGAATCCGGCCCGGGCCGTATCGTTCCAGGGGAATCTGATGCTCTCTCAGTTCTACGGTGGGGATTTGAGGGCTTTCGGCGGTACGGTGAACCTCGCACCGAGTCCCCAGGTGGCTCTGGCCTTCGGATTCAATCGGAACCGGGTGAAGATCCCCTCCGGCTCGTTCACAGCGGATCTGGTCTCCCTAAGGGCGGGGTATGCGTTCTCCACCCGCCTCACCACCAACCTCCTGGTTCAATACAATTCCCTGGAGGATCTCTTCTCGTCGAATTTCCGACTGAACTTCATTCACCGGCCCGGAAGTGACCTCTTCCTGGTCCTGACCGAGGAACGGGGCGATGAGGAAGATCCCTGGCTCCTCTCGGACCGTGGAATGGTGATCAAGCTGACATACCTGAAACGTTTCTGAGCCCAATTTCCTCCGACTATTGTCGTGACCCACCTGCCGCCATCAACGCAAGAACTTCGTCGATCTCCTTGGGAACGTGCGCCGAAAGGACTTCGGGTCCGCTCTCGGTAATGAGAACGGTATCCTCGATTCGGATGTGGAGGTTTTCCTCGGGAAGATCGATGATGGGCTCCACCGCGATGACCATCCCCGCCTGAAGCGGGATGTCATAGCTTCCAACGTCGTGGACGCTCATCCCAACAAAATGCCCCGCTCCTCCGGGGTACTGGTTTTCGAAGCCCCACCTGCGGAACACCTCTTCGGCGATTTGTGAGGTTTCGGCCCGGGTTACCCCAGGCACCATGGCCTGAATGATGGCCTTTTCAGCCTCCAGAACACACCGATAGGCCCGCTCCTGAAGCTCGGTGAATTGTCCGGAAGCTGGCCAGGTTCGAGTGATGTCCATGGTCAGGTACCCCAGGGAGGCTCCGTAGTCCATGACGATGATATCGCCGTCCTCCAACTGTCGGCTGTTCTCCTGATAGTGCCATACGTTGCTGTTGGGGCCGGAGCCTACGATGGCCGGGTACCCAGCCCCTTCGGCCCCATATTTGAGCATTACATGGGTCGCTGCCGCTTCGATCTCGTACTCCCAACCGCCGACCCGCGTCACACCGATGGCTTGCCGATGAGCTTCGGCGCTCACCCACCCGTTCCAACGAAGGGCTTCGATCTCGGCTGGGCTCTTGATCATGCGGAGTTCGTCGATGAAAGGACTGATGTCCTGGAGCCGATAGTAGGGGAAGCGCTCCTCGATGGTTTTGGCCCGCCAGGCGTCTTCGGATGGATAAGACCCCCAGGGGTTTGCCATTCGACGGGCGATGAAAATGGCAACATCGGTCCTGGACTGGTCCACCTCTGTTCTTTCCGACAGCCGAAGGTAGAGCGGTTGTTCTCCGGTTGTTCGCCGGCGGGAGAGGAACTCCGTCAGATGGGTCAGAGGGTGGATCGCGCTCAGGCCGTGGGCCTCGGCTGCCCTCTCCTGGTAGAGGAGGTTCCATCCATCTCGGCTCGCCTCCCGTTCACTCTGGGCAGGGAGAAAGAGAGAAGCCACGCAGCTGCCGGCCTCCAAGACCAACGCGGCGTTGAGGTCTTCGATGCCAGTGAGATAGTAGAAGTCGTTGTCCTGTCGGACACGGGTCCCGGCAGGGACCATCGTCTTCCCGAACATGAGGATCAGGCCTTCCCCCTCCACGGCTGAGCAAAGGGCGGCCCTTCTCTGCGAGAACTCCTCCGTGGGGAAGGAGACGCGCTGAGAAAGGGCGGTGGACTGGGGCCAAAAGAGTGCGGGGAGAATCAGGAAAAGACCGGCACGGAACGGTGAGGATGTGATGTTTACTTTCATGGGTCCCTATTCCTCAGGTTGCTCTTCTCGGGAGGATTCTCTCGGGGGAAACGGGTCCTCAGCCGGGCCCGGGTCATCCGAGGGATAGGTCTCCCCGGAGAATCCCCTTGTGAGTTCATCCAATAGTGTGGGTAGAGTTTCTCTGCCTTCGTGCTCCATTGAGGCCAGCAGTTCGACGTATTCTTCAGAAAGGTCGTTGAGGATCTTCCTGGACAGCCGCATCCCCTTTTCTGTTACCTGTAAGATCACCTTCCGGTCATCGGAGCCTGAAGGACGTTTACGCGCCAGGCCGAGTTTGATCAAGCCCTTTGCCAGCCGGCTGGCCGTGCTCTTTTCGAGGTGGAGGGTGTTGCCGAGGCATGTAACGGTGAAGGGCCCTTTTCCATTCAGGGTGAGGAGGCCGTGGAGTTGGCTTGCGGAAAGCCCATAGCGTCCTGCCCAGCTTCGGTCCTTTGCCTGGACGGCTTTCACAAAGGCATTTACCGCGACCTGGAGGTGAGCTGCAGCCTTGAGAAGCGTGGGCCGATTGAGGCTTTGGTCCTCGGACTTCATGGAATGCAAACCGTGACTAGAAGAAAAGGTTGCAACTACCAACTGTTGTAAGTTACAACGATTTTTTTTTCGGAGAAACCCTGGAATCAGCCGCAGCTTTGGAGACGTGAGGCTTCCCAGCCCAATATGGCCTGTTTCCGATCCGACCCCCACCGATAGGCGCCGGGCAGGCCTCCCTCACAAATGACTCGGTGACAAGGAATGAGGAAGGCAATGACGTTCTTCCCAGCAGCGGAACCCACCGCGCGAGCTGCTCCTGGCTGCCCGATGTGGGCCGCGAGACGACCGTAGGTAGTAAGGCTTCCAGCCCCAATTCGCAGGAGTGCATTCCAGACCCGCAGCTGGAAGTTCGTGCCCCGGAGGAAGAGGGATAGGGGCTGTAGCGGACCAATGCCGGGCCGGAATGAGAAGATCGTATTGGCCAGGGTTCTTGCTTTCTGGGGGTCGTGCAGAAGTGTGGCCCCGGGCCAGGCTTCCGAAAGATCTCCCAGGGCGGTGGAAGCCGTAGTGTCGTCCTCTTCCAGAAATGCCAGGTGGCAAAGACCTCTGGGCGTGGTGCCGAAAAGTGCAGGGCCAAAGGGCGTATCATGAACCCCATGACTGATCGTGAGGGTCTCTCCCAGGGTCTTGTACTCACCGGGGGTGACGCCCTCGGTACTGACCAGGAGATCATGAAGGCGGGCGGGACCGGAAAGGCCGGAATCGAAGGCTGCCTGGAGGACCGGCGCGGAGTCCCTGAGACGGTCCTTGGCGTGTTCGGCCGTGAGGAACTGAAGGAACCGTTTCGGGCTCACTCCGGCCCACCGGGAAAAAAGCCGCTGGAAATGAAAAGGGCTGAGGCCTACCTGGGCCGCGACCTCTTCCAAGGATGGCTGTCGCCGGAAATCCTCCTTCAGAAAGCGGATTGCTCGAGCGACCGTATGGTATTCCAAGGGGTTGGCCATCTTTCCACCGTCTGGTAAGAGGAGATGCGGGGCCAGGCACGTTCAGGGCGTGCCTTGGATCCGCTGTGAACCAAATCTGTAGGCGTCCCGTTCGGTAGGCGACCCGATTCTTGCTCTTCCGGCGGAGGGATCCTATTCCTCCTCTCGAGGGTTCTCAAAGTACGAGAGCGTGGAACCGATTCCTGAAGGCCTTTGCTACAATGCGCGGAAAGTCCTCCATCGGAGCAACCTTGGTTTTGCTCCTTTCTTGTCTTGCCCCCTCTGATTTGGGGGGGCAGCAGTCCGACATTCGTGGTCGGGTTATCGACAGGGAAACGGGGGAAGCGGTCCAAGACGCTACCGTGGCGCTGGTGGGGCCTGACACCGCTTTTCTCGTAGTCACGGACCCCCGGGGGCTGTTCGATTTCGACCAGGTAAGGGGCGGGGACTACCAGGTGCGGGTCAATCACCTGGCGTATGGAGAGCACGTCGAGTCGGTGACCGTAGAAGTGGATGCCGTGGTGGCTCTTCGAGTCCTCATCTCACAGCAGGCCATCGAGCTCGATCCTCTCTTGGTCGAGGCCATGTCCGCTCGGGAGAGGGATGCCCGGTCCCGAGGTAGCATGATCCAGGAGGTAACTCGGGAGGAAATTGAGCGGGCGGCACGGACGTCCCACCACATCGGAGACATCCTCCGGCAGACCATTCCTGGGCTTCGAGTCTACGATTCCCCGTCTGCCCCCGGGGCCCGCATTTGTGTGGAGTTCCGGGGCCGGCGATCAGTCCGCTTCGCAAACGGGTGCCAGGGAGTTGTGCTTCTCTTGGACGGGGTCCGGATGTATGATCCCGCGGCCATCTACTCCACAGTTCAAGCCAGTTCGATCCAACGGATTGAGGTCATTCCGCCGGTGGAAGCCGGCCTCCTGTATGGTTCGGATTCTGCATTCGGGGTCATCCTCATCGAGACCAAGGTTTGGGCAGACGACAATGAACCGGATCGAGTCCCGTCTCACCTCCGAGGTGGGGTCTATGATTGGACCCTGGAGGTGGAGAAGCACTCCTGGAAGAAGGTCTTTCTCTATTCGTTCGTCGGGAATGCGCTGGGGCTTGCGGCAGGCATGGCAGTCGCCGATCAATGTGTTCAGTTCGACGAGTTGGCTACCGATCTCTTTGCCTCCAGGTGTAACAACCTCTCTACCGCAGGTACGTGGGCAGCGGCCATCTCTTTCCCCCTTGCAGGGGCTGCTCTTGGCGCTCGGTTCGCGGGGGGGACCCCCATTTCCCGCGGCCGCTTTTTTCCGGCCATGGTCTCCGGGGCCGTCGCCCTGCTTCCGGGTTATGCGCTGGTGGCTGCTTCCCAGCGGAATGCCGGCTCAGCCTCGTTCCGGGCCGGACAGATCTTCGCGGTGGTGGGGATCCCTATGGCCGTCACGATAGCCGACCGCCTGTTTCGAAAATTCAGAGGGAGCTGAGATCCTGGAGGGATCTGTACCGAACCCCCAAAAGAGACCCTGGAAGCTATCCCTCCGGTTCCTCCCGACAGTGTAGGGTCCTCAAAGCTGCCAGGCCTCCGAAGTTCCCCGATTCGGTGGTGAGAAGAACTCTTCCTTCTGGGCCGATGGCCACACCCTCACCTTGAGGCTCCTCCAGAGTCCTCAACACCACCCGACCTCCTTCCCTTGGGACCAGGCGCCCATCATGGACGTCGAAAAAGGCCATGGCTTCATATGTCCTTACCACCACGAGCCGCCCATCGGGAGAAGCGTCGGCTCCGGTCACCTGAGAAGGAATGGGCCTCGAGGCGTCGGAGAGGAGCTGAACCTCTTCCAGAACCACCACCTCGTTCTGCCTGAGGGGTTTGGGGTACCGATAGACGGTCAGCGGATGGGCCCGGCCTTTCGAGATGAAAAACACCTCCTCCCCTGGCAAAACAAAAACTGCTTCGATGTCTCGGGGACCATCAGGAAGTGCCATGGGAAAAACTTCGGCACTCAGGACCGTGTCGGTATGCAGACCTTCGGGCTCGGAGACCCTGATCAGCTGGGTCTTCGGACGGACTTCCTGATTGTCTCCGGTATCGGCCAGGTAGAGACAACTCCCGGATGGGCAGGCCCCGGCGGAAAGGTCCTCCCAATCCCACATACCGGCCCCTGAGACGGTGATGCGAGCCAGGAGTTCTCCCTCCTCGTTCAGCGCATAGAGGAAAGGCTCCACCCCGTCATTGTGGGTCCAGATAACCCCGGGGTGGATCCGGCTCGAGGCAACGCCGGAGCTCTCGTGAAGGGCTTCGGGGAGGGGTCGAGGTTCGGCGGCGAGTTGGCACCCTGTCTCACCGGCGGCGTTCCAGGCGCAACCTCCCAGGAAGGCGAAGAGGCAAAGAAAGCCAAAGCGCCTGGACGGTGCCGCTTGGCACATCCCGACTGTCTCAGCCTCGGGCGGGTGGGGTGATGCCCTTCTGGGTGAGGGCCATGTCCAGAATGTCCCTGAAGGTATCCAAAGGAAGAGCCCCTGAGATGGGTACCCCGTCAATGAGGAAGGTGGGCGTCCCCTGAACTCTCAGTTCCCGACCGAGGCGGATGTTGGCCCTGACCTGGTTCTCCCGCCATCCGCCATCGATGCAGCGATTGAAGCGTTCCACGTCGAGGCCCTCTTCCTCGGCGAGCTTCGCAAAGAAAGGGAATGGATCCGAACTGCCCTTCCATCCGGACTGGTCTCGAAAAAGCCGTTCCTGGAGAGAGAAGAAGCGCTCCTGCTCACCCCCACACTCTCCGGCGAGGGATGCTTCCAGCCCATTTGGGAACATCCCCAGAACGAACGGGATGAACTTCCACTGCACGAGCCCCGCCTCCACATACGTCTCCAGCAAACTCGGGAAGGTCTCCTGCTTGAAAAGGCGACAATAGCCGCAGCCGAAGTCGCTCAGCTCCAGGACACGTACGGGAGCGTCGGGGGAGCCCAGATCGTAGCCCATGGTCCCGATGTCCAGGGGTTGGGCCTCCTGGACCTGGGGGGACAGCCGAGGAGAGAAAGATTCTGTTGGGGCCGACTCGGCTGCCGACCCGAGGATTGCAGCCACAACGGTGTCTGGAACGGAGCCCTGGCCCTGTTCCGCCGCTCC
>CBDUAX010000213.1:0-7758 GCA_965365235.1 uncultured bacterium | reverse complement strand
ACGTCCTGGGTGAATCGGAGGCCATGTCCTCTCCCATGATGGCCCAGGTGATGACCGTGGAAGGATGGGCAGACCTGGTGAACGCAGAGATGTTCTGCGAAGCTCCAGCCATCGCTTCAGGTCCGGCGGTTTCGGACATGGAGCTGATGGCCAACGCCCTCCAGGAGCTGACCGCTGCCATGAGCGTGGCTCAGGCTTCCGGGGCCACGGACTACTACAACTGGGCGCTGGCGGGCCGTGCCCGTGCCAATCTTTGGCTGGGCAACTACTCCGCCGCTCTGGCCGACGCACGGGCGGTTCCGGCTGATTTTGTTCACTACGCCCAGTACTCCATCAACGGATCCAACAACTGGATGGTCTCTGTCTCCACGTATGGCGAAAACAATGCCGGCGGGATTCGGGAGCACTGGTGGGCTCAGGTAGATACCGTTGCTGAGAAATTGATGGATCCCTACACCGGGGAACTGGATCCCCGAGTGCCGATTCACTACAACCCTGGTGACATGGGTGTGGACGGTCTCACGGACTACTACAGCCAGTGGAAGTACCAGGACCGTGGGTCGGACATCCCCATGACCCACTCCGGTGAGATGAAGCTCATCGAGGCTGAGGTGCTCTGGAGGGACGACGACCTGGCAGGTGCCATGGCCGCTCTGAACTTCCTTCGGACCCGGGCTGGTCTGACCGCACATGCCACAGACCCGATGCCTGATTCGGACAAGGTCTTCGAGTACTTCATGCACGAGATGTTCGCTGAGCTGTTCGTTGAGGGTCGGCGGTTCGGATACCTCCACCGGCTGGGTCAGGTGGAAGAGGTATTCGGGGCCATCAACGATCCGGACCGGCCTCTGCCGCGTCCGACCAAGTTCCCCTTGGACTCCGACGAGGCCCGATACAATTCGGAAATCTCGGACGACATCTCAGCCCGTTGTCTGCCCATGAGCGGCGCGGGATGATGGGTCTTTAGTTGAGTCATTTTTGACTCGAGGGGCAGGGAGAGAAATCTCCCTGCCCCTCTTCTGTCATGGAGCGTACCGAGGGGACCGTTTGGCCCCTATCCCCGGCCGCCCCGCTCACCCCGCCGGGTCCAGACCAGGATGACCCCACAGGGGTCGTTGTACTGGATGGGGGCTCCGGCCCCGGAGTAGATCTCCATTCCGGCGATGCGGTCGGGCAGAACATTTTGAAGCCACCCCACTTCCACCGGCACGTCATCCATATAGACAAGGGGTACGCATCCAGTCTCAGCCGAGCTGTCCATTCGGACTGCCCTCCGCATCCGGACCTGGAAATCCCCTGAACCGCCGTAGTTCACCCGCACCCCGGGAACCGAAACCAGGAGGTCGGCCAGGGTCCGGGGAGCCCGTTCCTGGATTTGCTCTCTGGTAATCATCTGCCCGCCGTATCCACGTCCGACCCGGTTATAGAAGCCCATGTCCTGCAGGTAGGGGTCCCTGGCCGTGGCCACCACCGACATGGGGGCCATCGGGACCGGCTCGATGCCCAAACGGACCTCCAGTTCCACGGTGGTGCCAGCGGCTACCTCAACCGAATCCACCAGAGGGGCACGACCGAGATAGGTCACGGTCAGAGCCGCCATCCCCGGCCGGACAGCCGGGAACTCGAAGCGCCCCTCATCGTCTGTGACCCTGAACCCCTGGGCCCCTTGAAGCAGGACCTCCGCCCCTTCCACCGGGTCGCCGCTCTCCATCTCCAGGATCTGACCAAGTACCTGGGACTGGTCTCTGGAGGATGGAGACCGAGTCTGGGAGAGGGAACTCTCGGGTTCCAGAGACAGGGTCACCTCCCCGGGGCGAAGGACTCTGATGCTGCTCTGGCGGATTTTGAAGCCGGGTGCCTCAACCACGACGACGTAGGCGCCCCGGAGGATCCCCGAGAGAGAGAAGCGTCCAAACTCATCGGCCTGGGCCCGGAAGTCCGTGTCGGCAAAGTGGACGAAAGCTCCGGCCACACCGAACCCCGTGGCGGCGTTCACCACAGTGCCTTGGATATCGACCCGGACCGTATCCGTGGGAATCTGGGCGCGGGCTGGGGCCCAGCCAGCGCTGAGTTGACCCCCGAAAGCCAGGAGGGCTCCGAAAAGCGCCAGGCGGGAAGATTTCCAACACCAATTCGACAGGGACATAGACCTTCCTGCGTAGAGAATCCGAACCCCCAGTGGGTGCCGAAGCCAGACCAAAACATCCTTCCGGTGACACCCGTATCATGTTGCCTATTCTACGCCCCTGGCGAGGTGGGGTTTCACCGTCAAAATCCTCATTGCATCTTCGAGTTTCTCGGGCAAGAATCCCCGGTGCGCATCGTATTACATGATGGGCTGTCGTTCTTTTCCAATATCGTCGAGGAGATTCTTGCCCTATGAGGAAGCATCGGCGCTTCCCGGTTGTTCCTGGGTGGTGGGTGTGTTGTTCGGTCGGGTTCCTGTCAGCCATCTGTCTTCCGGGGACGCTGGCCGGGCAACAGGTGCTTCATGGGCGCGTGCTTGGCCAGGTCGTGGAGCAAGGGAAAAGCAGCCCCATCCAAGGCGTCCACCTTCGCCTCAGGGGGTTGGATCTGGTCCGCGTCTCCGACGGCCGGGGCCGGTTTGTATTCGAATCCGTTCCACCGGGGCCGAGGGTTTTGGAGGTGTCTCACCTGTCGTATCGGGTGAGGACCGACTCCATCCTGGTTCCTCCGGAAGAAATCCTCGAAGTTCAGATTAGCCTCAGCCCGGATCCCATCCCGCTGGACCCCATCGTCGTGTCCATCCGCTCGAAGGTCCTGGAGACCAGCGGCTTTTTCCGAAGAAGAGAACAGGGCCTCTCCGGGGTGCTTCTCACGAGGGAACAGATCCTGGATCGGAGGCCCACCCGCCTCACCGATCTCTTCGTGTCCATGCCCGGCGTCCGATTGGCGAATCGCGATGGAGTGTTGGGCCCTGTGGTGGTCTTTCCCCGGGGGAACCTTCTCCGTGGGGGTGAGGATACCTGTTACCCGGCCATTTGGGTGGATGGCGTCCTCACCACTGAGGTGGACATGGATAACATCTCCCCTGAAACCGTTGAGGGCCTCGAGGTCTATCAGGGTGCCGGCGCTCCCCTTCGCTTCAGCACCGACTGTGGCGCGGTGATCATCTGGACCCATGTACCTGTGAAGCGGGGTGGAGGACCTGGCCTGTGACAGACTTCTCACGTCGAGATTTCCTCAAGGGCTCGGCAGCCTACCTCGGTGGGTCTGCGGCAGTTGCCGGGTGTGGGGCGCCTCCTTCGGAGGACGCCATGGCCCGAGCCGAAGCGAACACCGCCAGCTTCGACCTTCTCCAGGCCCATCGAGCCCCCCTGGCTGGGGATCTCCCGAAACCGGCCTTCTTTCATCGGCTTCCATTGACCTGGTATCTCCGGAAGGTCAGGAGGATCAAGGCAGAGGCGCTTCGGAGAGGAGTGGACGGGGGCGTCCTCCTTACGAATCGGTGGAACATCATCTATGCCTCCGGCCTCTTCCACTCCACCACCGAAAGGCCTTTCGCCTGCTTTTTCCCCATGGATCAGCCTGATGCAATCGTCTGGCTTCATCCCTATCTGGACCAGGAACTGGTCCGGGATTGGTGGTCCACGGAGCAGTTCAGCTATTTCGACTTCCACCAAGCCGAGGGAGGGAATCCCAACCTGGGGGAGGTGTCACAAGGCCCTACGGAGAACATCTACGGCTGGTGGGGTGAAACCCTGGCAGCTTTGGGGTATGGGAACCGTACCATCGGGATCGACATTGGTGGGCTGGCCGAGTTGGGGATCCTGCCGGGCCAGCTGGACTCGGGGCGCCTCGACATGTCGGGGGATTTCGACGTTCCCCGGCCCTTTCGCCCCACCCAGGGATCCTGGGGAGCGGTGGCGGCGGCCTTACCAGAGGCTCGGTTCCTGGATGTATCAGACATCCTGATTCGGAACCGGATCGTGAAGGACTCCGAGGAGACTGCTCTCACCCAGAGGGCAATGAACTACTTCGGCGAGATCCACGCTTTTGCCAGGAACTACCTCCTGGAGCGGGGAACGGATGCCGTCGACTGGGAGATCGCCCACGCCGCCAGGTTATGGGGGATGCAACGCATCATGCGTGACATTCCGCAGACCGGCCAACCACACGACGCGGTGGGCATCGAGGTGAACATGATGTGCAGGACCGGGAAGGCTACCGCCTTTCCTCATCCCAACCAAGCGTTCTGGTCGCGCATCCAAAGGGGGCATGCCTTACAGATCGCGGGAGTGGTTCGGATTGGTGGATATGGTGGGGAGCTCTACAGGTCTTTTCTCGTAGGCCCCGGGACCGATTGGCAGCAACGGGTATGGGAGGTCCATGCAGAGTCCTATCGGATCCAGGCACAGGAGAGTTTTGCCGGGAATACCTGCTCTGATGTGGCAAAGGCGGTCCACGACTTCCAGGTGGAGAACGGATGTGGGCACCTCGTGTATCACAGGCCCGGCCACGGGGAAGGAATGGAAGGGCATCAGCCGCCCTATCAGGCTCTGGGCGACTATACGGTTTTGGAGGAGGGGATGCATTTCAGCAACGAACCGGGTCTCTATGATCCGGAGAATGGATTTGGATTCAATTTCTCGGACAACATCCTGGTGTCGGAGGGGAGGGGACTTCAAATGGGCGCCCTACCCGCCGACAAGTCCTGGTGTTTCCTGGATATCTAGTGGGCCAAAATGGACCAGGTCCTTGCAACCGGGACCCCCGAAGGAGGTGAAGGAATGATCATAAATGGAACGAGACGCCCCCCCACAAGCTGGTGGCGGAGAGTCGGTAAGACGATTCCGGCGCTGGCTCTTTTGGCCGTCGTTTCCTGCAGTCTAGGAACCGATTTGAGGCGGCCGGAGAACGCCAGACTCACGCTGACGGGGCCGGCCCAGGGAAGTCTGGAGATGATCGTATCCACCAACTTCCTGGTGGTGGATGCGGTTGTGTCTTTCGTGGATGCCGACACCACCATGGTGAGTCCCCCCGTTGAGAAGACCTATGCCCTGGGCATTCCGGCCCGAATCTATTTCGAGGCGGAGAACGTCGGTGACCAGGCCGAGGAGTTCGCCTTGAAGGTGTGGATCGGTGGCGAGAGCTGGGATAACGAGTCGAAGGTCCTGGCTCCAGGGGAATCCTTCGAGTTTGTCTACCGGTACAATGAGCCGGGAATCTACTAAGAGCCTTCGCGGTTCCCGCCACACCCAGCAAGGGGATCGGTCTGGTCGGGAGAGGGTCTACTCCGGAGGGTCAGGCGACCCTCCGGGGGCCCCAAAAGCAAAGACGGCGACTGCCCCGAGAAGCTCTGGGGGCCTTCTCTGTCCAACCCGGTGCCCCAACTTCTCTGCGGTGCCCCGCGTTTCCTGCTTCTAGGTTCTGCGTCGAGCCCGAAACCTTCCTCTGGCCCCAAACGTCGTTTCTGTTGACAGTCTAAAGAAGCATCGGTACATTACTGTCGACCATCTACTGTAGATGTCCGACAGGAGGAAGCATGCCCAAATCACGTTCAGAGCTTCTCCAAGGCACCCTGGAGCTCCTGATTCTCAAGATCCTTTCGCTTGAGCCGATGCATGGCTGGGGGATCAGCGAGAGGATCCAGCTCCTCTCCGAAGAGGTCTTCCTGGTCAACCAGGGTTCCCTCTATCCGGCCCTTCAGCGCATGAAGAGGAAGGGGTGGATCACCTCTGAGTGGCAGGTAACGGAGAACAATCGGAGGGCCCGTTATTACGCTCTGACCTCGGCCGGGAGCCGGCAACTGGGGGAAGAACGAGAGGCTTGGGTTCGCTCATCTACCGCCGTTGAGAAGATCCTGCAAGCCGCTTTCTGAGACGCACGGAAGGAGCTTCGTTCATGGGTTGGGCACGGTCGAGCTTGGAGCGTCTTCGGGCCCTGTTCCGCAAGGCTCGGTTGGATGAGGAGCTGGAGGAGGAACTCCGCTTCCATCTGGAGCAGGAGACCGAGAAAAACCTTCGGAAGGGGATGACCCCGGCGGATGCCAGAAGAGAAGCGCTTGTGGCCTTCGGCGGAGTGGAGCGCTTCAAGGAAAAAACCCGGGAAGAGCGTGGCGTTCAGCCCCTGGAGAACCTCTTCCGGGACGCTCGGTTCGCCCTCAGGACCCTTCGGAAGACACCCGGTGTGGTCCTGGTCACGGTGATTTCCCTGGGGCTCGGAATCGCCGTGTCTTCCGTGGTCTTTGCCGTTGCGAACGGGTTCCTTTTCGGGGACGCCGGGCCGGTTCACGATCCGGAGAACATCGCGGTTCTCTACACCAGTGAAGCGGGGGGCCGACTCTACGGAGAGACCTCCTTCCCCGACTACCTGGACATGGCGGCCCGGACGGAGGTGCTGGAGGATCTCACGGCACACAGGGTCGGCGTGGTGACGATGGGCGACTCCCAGGAGGGGGGCCGGCTGCTGGTGGAGCTGGTGACCGGAGGGTATTTCGACGTCCTGGGTGTTCAGCCGGCGCTGGGGCGGGGATTTCTCCCTGAAGAGACGGTCCCGGGCGCCGCGGAGCAGGTGGTGGTCCTCAGCCACTCCACCTGGCAGAGCCGTTTCGGAGGGGACCCAGGGATTTTGGGGCGGACCCTGGAGTTGGATGGAGCGTCCTTTACCGTCGTCGGCGTTGCCCCGGAAGGGTTGAAGGGCCGCTTCTTCCAGTTCGACGTGGACGGATGGCTCCCACTGGGAATCCCAGGGGGTACGTACCGGGCCACCCCAGCGCGTATGCAGGACCGAGGGGAACGGCAGTTTCTCCTCATGGGTCGGCTGGCGCCCGGCCGGACCCTGGAAGAAGCCCAAGCGGAGTTCTCGGTTCTCGCCAGTCGCTTTCACGAAGAACATGGCGAGGTGTGGGAGGACCAGGAGGGGCGTTCCCGAAGCATCACCGTCATCTCGGAGCCGGAGGCTCGAATTCCCCCAGATGGTCGCCTGCCCCTGCTTGCTACGGCTGGAATTCTCCTGGCGGGGGCCCTTTTGATTCTCCTTCTGGCCTGCACCAACGTGGCCAGCCTGCTTCTGGCCAGAGCCAGTCGCCGGGCACGGGAGTTGGCCATCCGAACTTCATTGGGTGCGGGCCGGGGAAGGCTCCTCCGCCTTCTGCTCTCCGAGAGCCTCCTCCTGGCCCTGGCGGGGGGTGGGCTGGGCCTCTACCTGACGGCCTTGGCCACCAACTTCCTCGGAGCGGTACCCCTTCCCGTCGACGTGCCTATACGGTTCGAGTTCGCCGTTGACAATCGGGTGGTGCTCTTCACGCTTCTGATCTCAATCGGGGCGGCTATCGTAGCCGGAATCGGACCGGCTCTTCAGGGATCCCGAACGGACCTTACGCTGGCCCTAAAGAACGACGCCGGCCGGAGCTCGGGCCGGGGAAAACGGATCACGCTCAGAAACCTCTTGGTGGTGGGTCAGGTATCCGCAGCCACCCTCCTGCTGGTGGGTGCGGGGCTGGCCACCCGGAGCCTACAGGCCTCTACCACCTTCGATCCCGGGTTCGATCCGGACCGGATCGCCGTCTTGTGGAAGGAGCCCCCTCCAGAGCCCCTGGACCCCGCCGCTCTCCGGGGGTTCTTCCTCGAAGGTGCGGCTCGCGTCGCCTCCCATCCCGAGGTGGAAGCGGTAGCGGTGGCACGAGTTGCAGAGGGCCATGTCCTCATGGATGGCTTCGCCACCGGGCTGATCGAACGACCCGAAGGAGACCCCGTCCGGACAAGTTTCAATGCGGTGACCCCCGGATATCTGGAT
>CBDUAX010000212.1:0-7759 GCA_965365235.1 uncultured bacterium | reverse complement strand
CAACTGGCTTCCTCGGGGCCCCCCTTTCCATTGAACTGGAACGGGTGGTCCCGAGTGAGGTCTCCGAGGAGACCCTGGAGAGTTTGATCCCAGCCATTCAGCGGGCCTCTGATAACGTCGGCCAACCGAGCCTCCTGGGTAGAACGCTGAGCTGGCAGTCCATCACGCCCCAATCCGCCAAATCCCTTCAGGTCACCGTCAACTCCAGTAACGGCGAAACCCGGATGTTCCTGGAGGAGCGCTACGGGAACATGGCAGGCGGGCTGTTCGGCGGAATCATCGGGGGGGTGGGCTGCGGGTTAGGGGTGGGGGCCGGTGTGGGGATAGGACTGGGCGCTCTTGGTTCAGCCCTTTTTGCCACCGTCTTTCCGGTGGCCATTTTCGGGGGTAGCTACCTCCTCAGCCGCAGCATCTACGCGACTTTCGTCCGGCGCCGGGAAACCGCCCTCCAGCGCCTGATGGATGAGATGGAAGCGATGGTAGAAGGGGGAGCACAGGAGAAGCAGATCGGCCGGGGAGAGACCGACTAGGGAAGCCGAACCGGGGGCCCTCTGGGCGAAATCAGGCCCCTAACCGCCCCTCCGCAGGAACGCCCGCCTAAAGAATCAGTTCTTTCCGTACGACACTGAGGTGCGAGGGAATGGTCCTTCGGGACCGACTCCCTAGCTGCAGGCGGCGAGCCCACCCGTTGGGCCGGGCCGCCTCGGCTGCGTTTGGTGAAGGAACAACTCTCCCACGCGGAGCGGTCGACGAAAGCCATGGAAAGCCCAACGACCACATTGGAGGGTGCAGCGGCCCAGGAGGGGATCGGCCCGATCGGTGGCCCATCCCCGTCCGGAACCGGAGCTGTCCCTCCCGACGGGAATGGGGGTACGCCGGAAACACCCCCCAAAGACCCCATGGAGGAGGCCTTCCTCAGGTACGGAGGGGTAAGTCAGGAGCAGATCACCCGGGCCACTCGGATCCAGGGTCGGATGAACGCGCCCCGACCCCTTGGGGAGATTCTCCTGGAACTCGGCTTCGTGACCGAAGACCAGGTGGAGGCTGTAGAGCGGCGGCGGCGGGCCCAGATGACGCTCATGGACCTCCTTCAGGAGAGCGGGCACCTCACAGACGAGATCGTTGCGACGTACCAGCGGGCCAAGGCCTCCGATCCTCCTCCTTCGGACCGGGAGATCCTACTGGACGGCGGATTGGTCCCGGAAGAGGACTTCCTCCAGGCTGTGGGTGCCAAACTCTCCATCCCCTTCATCGAACCGCAGATCGGGGAGATCCAGACCAGCCTCTTCGAGAAGGTTCCCATTCCCTATCTCCTGAAGAATCTCGTCCTCCCCATCCGGGTGGACGACGGCGTGTTGAAGGTGGCGGTGGCCTATCCGGAGGACGAGGCCATCATCATCGAGATGGAGCGGACCTTCTCCAAGAGAGTGGAGCGGTACTGCGCCACCAGATCCAGGATCACCACAACCCTCCAGACGCTGGACCGGCTCAGGGGGAACCCTTCCACCCGGGATGTTCTCAAGATCCAGTACCGGGAAATCGGGGAAGCGCAGGACGAGCAGGAATCGGGTGAGGAAGCGATCCACCTTGTGGACTACCTCCTTGGTCAGGCCGTTCAGATGGGTGCCAGCGACCTCCACATCGAACCCACAGCAAACCATGTTCGGGTCCGGGTCCGGGTGGACGGGGTCCTGCACCAGCTGACAGACCTTCCAGTGGACTTCACGGCCAGGGTAATTGCCCGGATCAAGATCCTGGCTCGGGTGGACGTCACGGAGAAACGACTGCACCAGGACGGGAAGATCCACATCAAGGTGTCCGGACGCGAAATCGACATCCGTGTCTCCACTTATGTGTCCATGTTCGGCGAAACGGTGGTCATGAGGCTTCTGGATCGGGACAGGGGGATCCTGCCCCTGGAAACGGTCGGTTTCCAGAAGGGGCCTCTGGACACTCTCCGAGACGTCGTCCTGAAAGCCTCCTCTGGACTGGTACTTACGGTCGGTCCTACTGGGAGCGGAAAGACAACAACCCTGTATTCCTTCGTGGATTATGCCAACGACCCGTCGGAAAAGGTCATTACCTGCGAAGACCCCGTTGAGTATGTCATTGAAGGAATCGTCCAGTGCTCCGTGAACGAGAGGACGGGACCGACCTTTCCGGATTCCCTCCGCGCCATCGTGCGGCAGGATCCCGACACAATCGTGGTAGGGGAGATTCGTGACCCGACCACAGCGAACCTTGCGGTAGAATCGGCCCTGACCGGACACAAAGTCCTCTCAACCTTCCACACGGAGGAGGCCGTAGGGGCTTTCGTTCGATTGCTGGAGATGGGAGTCGAACCCTTCCTGGTCGCATCAACGGTGTCGGCGGTCGTAGCCCAGCGTTTGGTCAGACTCCTCTGCCCCGACTGCAAGGAGCCTCGCAGGCCCACACCGGCGCAGATTCGATTCTTGAGCGTGGACCGCTTGGACATCGCCGGAATTCGATTCCAGGGGCCGAAGGGTTGCTCCAGATGTAATGGAACCGGGTACAAAGGCCGGGTGGCGATCCACGAGGTCCTGATTCCGAACGCTGCCTTCAGGGAAGCCGTCCTGAACCAGACCGCAGCTGGGGACCTCAGGGCCATTGCTCGAACGCTCCCAGAGTTTCTTACGATGCAGGAAGACGGGCTCTTGAAGGCATCGGCGGGGACCACGAGCCTGGACGAGATCATCGAAAATGCCCCGCGGGACCCGGATGCCCGGTCCTATGGCGAGATCATCAAGATTGCACAGAACCGGAGACGATGATGGAGAACACAGTGGTTGAAACCGGCACCTCTCTTGCCGCCAAGGTGCACGAGCTGGTGGCGAGTGACTCGGTTCAGCTTCCGCCTCTTCCCGAGGTGGCCGTCAAAGCCAGGGAGATGCTCTCCTCAGAGAACATGCAGGCCGGAGCGCTGGGCGACCTTCTGGCCCAGGACGCCGCCATCGTTGCCTCCCTCCTGCGCCTGGCCAACTCCGCAGCCTTCGGCGGTCTTGGAAGAGTCGAGAGCCTGTCGACGGCCATGCAACGGATCGGATTCCGCCAGGTGGGAGCCATCGTCACGGGACTGAGCCTGAAAGGCCATTTCGACCACCCCTCCCCAGAAAAACGGGCCCTTCTGGGAATCCTCTGGGACCACTCGGTAACCTCAGCCTTTGCGGCCCGATCCATCGCCGCCCGCATCGGAGTCGACGGAGAGCGGGCCTTCCTAAGCGGTCTCCTTCATGACTGTGGTAAGGTCCTGGTCCTCCGTGCCGTCGACCATTTAGAGGAGGGGGTGCTGGACTTCGAGGTCACGGAAGACCTGGTAAGGGAGCTCATGGAGGCCCTCCATGCCGAGCTCGGCCACCGGGTCCTGACCGACTGGAACCTACCAGAGGAAATCTGCGAGGTGGCACTGAACCACGGGCGCTTCCAAGCCAAAGGGGACGACCTAATGCTCTGTGTTCAGGCTGCGAACCTCATCACTTGCCGACTGGGTTTCCACCTCAATCCCGACCCGGAGTTGGTCGTGGTGGAGGACCCCATCATCGAGGATCTGGGCCTGGACGATCTGACCTTGGCCACCCTGATGGTGGACATGGAGGACCATCTCACGGAGATGAAGAACCTCTTCTGATCCTGCCCGGAAACGACCCTTTTCGAGTTCCGGGCAACTTATATTCTCCCACCACCCGGGTTTGACGAAGAGCCTCGAGTTCACGAAACTGGGTGGTACCTTCGCTGGGTTCGAGGACACCCCCCCCGTCCTCCCCTCCGAAGGGGATCTCTTTGTTGACCGATTCCATCGCTCCATCTGATCTTCCTTGAAGAGCTTATTCCCCTTTTAGAAACCATCGAGGAAAAACCATGCGCTGGAGCCGTGGAGGGAAGAGCAAGAACCTGGAAGATCGAAGGTTCCAAACCGGCGGACGGGCGGTCAGGGGAGCGGGTTTGGGACTGGGTGGGTTGGTGGTGGTCCTCCTCTTGAGCATGCTCACCGGCCAGGACTTCCTGTCCCTCCTGGGGGGGATGGGAACGACCGTGGATGCCACCCGACCAGGAGGCACTTCGGCCCAGCAAGCCACGAGCCCCGAGGAGGAGGAGCTGGTTCTCTTCGTTTCCTTCGTCCTGGATCATGCCCAGGAGACTTGGACGGAGCTTCTTCCACGGATCGGGCCCCAGTACCGGGAGGCGCAACTCGTGCTCTTTCGGAACGCCATCGACTCGGCGTGTGGTTTCGCCCAGTCTGCGACGGGCCCTTTTTACTGCCCCGCCGATCAGAAGGTCTACATCGACTTGTCTTTTTATGATGATCTGCGCCGCCGCTTCGGGGCCCCGGGAGATTTTGCCCAAGCCTATGTCCTGGCCCATGAGATTGGTCATCACGTCCAGACCCTCCTGGGGATCGAACGGCAGGTCCGGCAACTTCAGGGCTCTCAGCCCGGGAACCGAAACGCGTACTCCGTCGCCATGGAGCTTCAAGCCGACTGCCTCGCAGGAGTCTGGGGCAACGCAGCCGCTAGAGACGGTCTACTGGAACCCGGGGATATCCAGGAAGGACTCCGTGCCGCTGCCGCCATAGGGGACGACCGGATTCAACGGCAGTCCCAAGGCCACGTCACACCCGACTCCTTTACCCATGGATCGTCCGATCAGCGGGTAACCTGGCTCCAACGGGGCCTGGACTCCGGTGATCCGGATCGGTGTGACACCTTCGCTGAACTGATGAACTGATCGAAAGGAACCCCCTTGGATTCCACAGGACCCAATGCTCAGTTGGACCCAGGAATCTTCCGGCTGGCCATGGAACATGCGCCCAGTCCAATGCTCATTGTCCGGGCCGATGGGATCATCCTGGTCGTTAACGATGCGGCGGTGCGACTATTTGGCTACGAAAGCCGGGAGCTTGTAGGGAGGTCGGTTGAAACACTGGTTCCGCGGGGTTTTCGGTCAGCTCATAGGGGGTACCGGGACGAGTTCATGGCCCACCCCCACCCCCGGGCGATGGGGGAAGAACGAGATCTGATGGCTGTGGGGAAGAACGGGCTCGAGATCCCGGTGGAGGTGGGCCTGAGTCCAGTGGACACCCCGGAAGGGCCGTTGGTCGTCTGCGGAATCGTGGATCTTTCCGCCCGGAAACGGGCGGAACAGAACATGGCCGAGGTCGCCGAACTCCTGGGAAAGAAGAACCGACACCTCCTGGAGTTGGTAACGACGGATGGGCTGACTTCCCTGAAAAGCCGAAGGGCCTTTCAGGACCACCTGGACGCCAATCTGGAGATGGCGGTCCGAAACGCCCGCCCCCTCTCGGTCCTGATCCTCGACATTGATTTCTTCAAAGATTACAACGACACGCACGGCCACCTGGCTGGGGACGAGATCCTTCGCCAGGTCGGGGAAATCCTGCGAACCGTGGCCAGGCGGAGTGATTTTGTTGCCCGCCTGGGCGGGGAGGAGTTCGGGATCATCCTTCTTGAGACCGGTGAGGAAGGGGCGAGAGTCCTGGCCGAACGTTTCCGAGCCGCCATCGAGGACGCCGATTGGCCCCGCAGGGAGATCACGGTCAGCCTCGGAGCCACAACCCTGGAGTTCGAGCAGGTCGTCCCCCGCCCCTCGGCCCCCAGCTTCTCCGCGATATTGAGAGAGGCCGATCGGGCCCTTTATCGATCCAAAGAAACCGGACGGAATCGGGTCACACACGCAGCGGACCTGGAGAGCTGGGACCGGGAAGGGATCCCGGGCACCACAAACCCCTGAGGATCAGGTCGTTCCGGGGAGCTTCCCGTAGATAAGGGCAGCGGAGAGCTTCATCGGACTCTCGCCCGGAGTCTTCGGATTCCACCGAGAAGAAAAGATGGTTATTGTCATGTGACTCGGCGACGAGTTTTCCTGTCTATCGGATCAGCCACGATGAACCCCTTCGGGGTGCTGTAGACCTATCAGCCACAGGAGGCACAATTGGGTATTTTCGACTTTGTACGGAATGCCGGCCGGAAGCCCGAGAAGAAGAAGGACGACTTCGAGGAACAGCTTCAGGAACGGCGGAAGGGGAACGAGCTCATGCAGCACGTATTCGCCCTTGGATTCGAAGTGGACAAATTTCGGGTCGATTACGATGACGGGGTGGCGAAGGTTATGGGCACGGTTTCTGCGCAGGATATTCGCGAGAAGGTCGTTCTGGCCATCGGGAACACCCAGGGCGTGGCAAGAGTGGACGACCAGATGGAGGTGGTGGAGCCGGCCCCCGAAGCAGTCATGTACACCGTCAAGTCTGGGGACACACTGGGGAAGATCGCGAAGGAACATTACGGTGATGCCTCGAAGTACCCCGTGATCTTCGAAGCCAACAAGCCCCTCCTCTCCGACCCAAATAAGATCTATCCCGACCAGGTACTCCGGATCCCGCCCCTCGACTAATCACAGGAGGTAACATGTCCGTCGCCAAACACATCGAGATCACCGCCGACTCCGCCAAGAGCTTCGAGGATGCCGTCCAGAAGGGCATCAAGACGGCATCGAAGACCGTAAAGGGAATTCGGTCCGCATGGATTAAAGACCAGCAAGTACTGGTGAAAGACGATGAGGTGACCACCTACCGCGTCAACATGAAGGTCACCTTCGTCCTCAACGACTAAGGGTGGTGACCGCCGCTCCGTGGGGCGGACTCTGAGTGTCAGGGGGGGCGAGGCCCCCCTTTTTCTTGCCGCTGGGAGCTCGCGGCCGGTCAGCCGACCGGGGCCAGGCTGCGAGGACCGGCGGCGGCCACCTCGGCGCTGACGCCGTCGACGAACTGCTCGAAGTTGTCGCGAAACATGTCGGCCAGCTTGCCGGCACGCTCGTAGTAGGCCGCCCGATCGGCCCACACCCGGCGCGGCACCAGGAGATCGGCGGGCACCCCCTCGAGCCTGCGGGGCACCTCCAGGCCGAACATCGGATCCGGGTCGGTCCGCACGTCGTCGAGCTCACCGGTCACCGCGGCGGTCACCATCCGTCGGGTATTCGAGAGCGCCATGCGCCGGCCAACACCGTAGGGGCCGCCGGTCCAGCCGGTGTTGACCAGCCAGACGCGGCTGCCGTGCTTCTCGAGCCGCCTGCCCAACGCCTCCGCATAGACGCCCGGATGGCGCGGCATGAACGGCGCCCCGAAGCAGGTCGAAAAGGTGGCGCTGGGCTCGGTGACGCCGCGCTCGGTGCCGGCCACCTTGGCGGTGTAGCCGCTCAGGAACTGGTAGAGGGCCTGCGGCGCGCTCAGGCGGCTGATCGGCGGCAGCACACCGAAGGCGTCACAGGTCAGGAAGACCACGTGCCGTGGATGGCCGGCGACGCCGTCGGCGTCCACCCTGTCGAGCATCTCGAGCGGATAGCTGGCGCGGGTGTTCTCGGTGAAGGTGTCGTCCTCCAGATCGAGGCGGCGGCTCTCGGGGTCGTAGACCACGTTCTCCAGGATGGTCCCGAAGCGGCGGGTCGTGGCGTAGATCTCCGGCTCGCCCTCGGGGGAGAGACGGATCACCTTGGCGTAGCAGCCGCCCTCGAAGTTGAAGACGCCCTCCTCTCCCCAGCCGTGCTCGTCGTCACCGATCAGAGTGCGCTCGGGGTCGGCGGAAAGCGTCGTCTTGCCGGTGCCGCTCAGACCGAAGAACAGCGCCACGTCGTCGGGATCGCAGCCGTAGTTGGCGCTGCAGTGCATCGGCAAGACCTGCCGCTCGGGCAGCAGGTAGTTCATCGCCGTGAAGATGCTCTTCTTGATCTC
>CBDUAX010000211.1:0-7794 GCA_965365235.1 uncultured bacterium | reverse complement strand
GAAGATCCCAATCCGGATGCCTACACCCTCATCCTGGACTCCATGGCCACCGCCGCACCCGTCTTTGATGTGGAGCGGGACGAAGAGGAGAATGTCGCCGGGGCCCACCGGCTCATCCAGATGAGTTTCGAGGTGGACGCCTGGGGACCTACCGTTGCGAAGGCTGTGGTGGATATCATGGAGGCAGGGGAGGTACACTACCTTCTGGGGCTCGTGGAACGCGCCCCAGAAGGGTCAAAAGTAGCCGAGGAGCTCACCGACTTCATAACGGCCCCCCCTCAGCTTCGCAGGCTCTTATCCGGCGAGGACATCGATGAGGAGACCCTCGCCACGGTAGTGGAGAGAACGGGGACCGCCGCAATTCCGGTCCTTTTGGATGTCCTCACCGAATCCGATGCCCGCGCCATTCGACGGAAGGTTTTTGATGTCCTCTCGGGGTTCCAGGAAGAGGTGGGGCCGCATATCCTGGAGCGACTGGATGAACCAAGGTGGTATGTGGTCCGAAACCTGCTCGCCCTGGTGAAGAAGCTCCCCCATGCCCCGGAGGGGTTTTCCGCTAGCTCGTTCCTGGAACACGACGACGCCCGAGTCCGCCGAGAGGCTTTCGCCCTGGCCGTCAGAGAGAGCCGCCAGCGGGAGAGGGCTTTGGCCCTCGGGTTCGTGGATGACGATGATCGGCTCCGGAGAATGGCCCTCCTCCAAGCCCGGGAATCCCTGCCGGAGAGTCTGGTCCCGGTCCTCATCCGCCGCGTCCTCCAGACAGACGAGGATGAAGAACTATTGGCGATCGGGGTGAAGGCCCTTCGGAACTCCAGATCCAATCTCGCTCGGGACGCCCTCCTGGAGATCAGCTCGGCGGGGCGATCCTTTTTCGGACGGGTGAAGATCTCTCCACCCACGCTGGAGGTTCTGGCGGCGGTTCAGGTCCTCGGTGAGGTCTGGCGAGAGGACCCGGCCGCGGCTGGCCTCCTGAAGGCCGCCAGGCGGGCCAGAGATCCGCTAATCCGGGGGGCCCTTACGGGCGAGGGGGGGGACGCGTGAGTGCGCCGAGCGATTTCTTGACGTCGGTGGCCCAGGCCATCTCGACGATGAACCTGTACAAAGACGGTCACCCGGCTCGTGAACGGGCGGTGGACCGAGCCTATGAAACCCTTCGAAAACTCCAAGAGGCACATCCGGAGCCGGATTTTCTATTCCTTGGGAACGAGATCGTTTACAACCGACGCCCGCTCAGAGATCTGAAAAACTGGGATTGGGGGTCCCGCCTCGCAGCGGCAGGAGTCCAACGGCTGGAGCTTCTTGGGCCGGTGAGCCGTGAGGAGCTAGACGCCTTCTTGGATGAGGTCCTTCGGAGGATCACTGAAGGAACGATCGACACCTCCGAGATCCGCCAGACCAGGGTTTCGAACATCCGGTTTGGCCTGGTGGGGGTCGTGGGTGAACCCGAGGAATTTGGATCCACGGAGGTGAATGCATCGGCTACCCTCGCCTACACCCTCCGGGAGGAAGCCGACACCGTTCGTTGGCTCCACCAGGAACTCCAGGCCGACAGGGACCTGCCGCTGGTGGAAGCCGAGGCCATCGTTCGATCTCTTTCGGTGGCCATGCACGGGGACCAGGCGTTCCTGATCCCCCTCCTCAGGCTGAAGGAGTTCGATCAATACACCACGACCCATGCCCTGAATGTCTCGATCCTGACCATGGCGCTGGCGGAGTTCATTGGCCTGGGACCGAAGGAGGTGAGGAACTTCGGCATTGCCGGGCTCCTTCACGATCTCGGTAAGGTGAAGATCCCAGACGAGATCCTGAACAAGCCAGGGAAGCTTACCGACGACGAGCGGAAGGTGATGAATAGCCACACCGTGGAGGGCGCTCGTCTGATCCTTGCTGCGGAGGATCATCTCGATCTGGCCGCTGTCGTGGCCTACGAGCACCACATCAAGTTGAACGGGGGTGGATATCCCACCCTCGAGTTCCCCCGGAAGTGCCACCAGGCCAGTGACCTGGTTCATGTCTGCGACGTATTCGACGCCCTTCGGACCAACCGACCCTATCGGGGACCGTGGGAGACGGACCGAATCATCGAGCTGATCGGAGACGGTTCAGGAGAGGAGTTCGATCCGGACATCGCCCATGCCTTTGTGCAGATGATTGGTCAGTGGGAGACGCGTATCGCTGAACTCGACGACGAAGATGACGCCCTGCCGCTCGGAGAAACCCAGGCGGATGAAGTCTCCTTCGAGATCGGGGATGAGACCTCTCCGGGGAACGAAGAGGGCGGGAGCTGGAAAGACAAACTGGAGGCGGGCCCCGGGGATGACGAGATGAGCTGGGAGTGAGGGATCTTCCCTTGAAGTGGCCGGAGCGAATCGACGCCCTTGCAGGGACGGAGCTTTGCCAAAAGGGGTGGCGGTTGGTCCCAGTCATCCTGTCGTTGGGTTTTCTGGGCTTTCCACCGGACATGGCCCAGGGCCAGGAGGGGACCTTCGCCTTCGAGATACGGGGTGGACCCTCTCTCCCGCTCTCCTCATTTCGATCCGGTGAGGGCCCCTGGCCCGGGGAGACCGGACCGGGAGCATCATTCGGGATGGGCTTCACCCTCCCTGCCCCTGGACCTTTTGGGTCCTACTTCGGCTTTGGACAGCGCCGTTTCTCCTGCAAAGGGCCTCTGTGCTCGAAGGGGTCGGAGTGGATTTCCACGGGGTTCGACGTCGATCTGCGGCTCGTCCTGGGAAGGAAAAGAGTTCGTCCATGGGTGAGGGGGGGAGTTCATACCCATCTCGTGGAAGGCCGAGTGCTCAGGCAGGGGGAGGTGGTAGAGGGAATCCGGTCCGATACGGGTGCCGGCTTCGAGGTGGGCGGGGGGATCCTGGTCGCCATCGGGGAGCGGACCAGCCTTAGCCCGGGGGTTCACTATGGTTGGGGAAAGGTGGCGTTTCCCAAAGATCCCTCCTTTCAGCTCCGTTACCTCAACGCCGAGCTGGGATTGGTGTTGGGTTTCTGAACCGGATATGCCTGTTGGGAAGGCAGGGGAGTCGGTCCGCCCCTACGCCCATGGGCAGGAGGGGTCCAAAGGAGGACAGGATGATTCGTAAGGCCAGGAGAACCCGGAGCGCACTATCCCTTTTCGGTGTGTTCCTCCTTTTGGTTCCTACGGCGGACCTGAGTGCAAAGGTGGTCCGGGTCGTCGTGGATCGGAGGGAAGACCTTCTGGGGGGACGCGCTTGGGGTGAGATCGGCGCATACGAGAAGTTGGTGGGGCGGATCTTCTTCGCTTTCGATCCGGAAAACCCTTCCAATGGCCGCGTGGTGGACCTCCGTTGGGCGCCTCGAAACGCCGATGGCCTGGTGGAGGCCTGGGCGGACTTCATGGTCCTTCAACCGAAAGACCCTGGCGACCGTCGGGGCGTGGCGTGGCTGGAGGTTTCAAACCGGGGCGGAAAGGCTTCCCTTCGGTACTTCAACGGGGCCACGGAAGGGAGCCGGGATCCGGCCACCGAGGGTGATTTCGGGGACGGCCTTCTCCTTGAAGCGGGGCTTACCCTCATTTGGGTCGGTTGGCAGTGGGACGTCCCTGAGGGGGGCGGACGCCTGAAGCTGTACGCGCCCGTTGCCAAACTTCCAGGTGGATTCATCCAGGGGTTGGTCAGGGCGGACTGGACAGTGGAAGAAGATGCTGAGGTGCTTCCTCTCGGCCATCGTGGCCACCAAGCCTATCTCCCGATCGTCGAAGAAGCCGAGGGGGCTTTCCTGTCGGTTCGGGATGGGCGTATGGCCGAGCGAACGAACATCCCAAGAGGGGACTGGACCTTCGTGCCGCCGGCCGATGGGTCCTTGGGGACGGAGGGCTACGGACTTCGGTTGGATGGAGGCTTCAAGGCCGGGAAAATCTATGAGTTGGTCTACCCGGCCAGGGACCCCAAGGTCGTGGGGTTGGGGTTCGCCGCCGTCCGGGACGTCATTTCCTATGCCAAGTATGAATTGGAGAGTCTCTTTCCTGTCAACCTTGGTGTTGCCTTTGGCGTATCTCAAACGGGGCGGTTCCTTCGGCACTTCCTCTACCAGGGATTCAACACTGACGAGGGCGGCCGAAAAGCGTTCGATGGGATGCTTGTACACACCGCTGGAGCCGGCCGGGGCAGCTTCAATCACCGGTTCGGACAACCCTCTCGGGATGCTCACCGATACTCTGCGTTTTTCTATCCCACAGATCTCTTCCCGTTTACGAGTCGGACTCAACGGGACCCCGTGACCGATCGGGAAGACGGCCTCTTCCTGAGACAGGAGGTAGAGAACCTCCCCAAGGTCTTCTACACCAACACCGGATACGAGTATTGGGGACGGGCAGCCTCTCTCATCCATACCTCGGTGGACGGCGCACAGGACGTGGGCCCCATGGAGAACGAGCGAATCTACCACCTCTCCAGTGGGCAGCACTTTGTGGGAGGGTCACCTCCCTCAGACGATGCCTTGATGGACGAAGAAACTCTCCCGGCCTTTCGCGGGAACCCACTGAATTTCCTGCTTACCCTCAGGGCTCTGGCGACCCGGCTGGTCGACTGGGTCGTGGATGAGGCCGAACCCCCACCGAGTCGGTACCCGACGATCGCCGAGGGAACCCTCGTGCCGCCCCTTGGGTTGGCATTTCCCCACCTTCCCGGTTTGCCGGTCCCCTCCGTGATCCACGAGGCGTACAGGGCCGACTACGGCCCGCGCTGGCAGGAAGAGGGTGTGGTGGATCGCCAACCGCCGGAACTGGGGCCGGCCTTCCCGTCTCAGGTAGCCCAGGTGGACGGCCTTGGAAATGAGACTGGGGGGGTCCGAGGAGTGGAACTCCGGGTACCTCTGGCCACCTATACTCCCTGGAACCTCCGTACAGATCGAGCGTTTGAACCAGAAGAGCTCTCGGACTTTCTGGGGACGTTTATCCCCCTGTCGAGAACCGAGGATGAAAGGGTTGCCCGAGGCGATCCGAGGCCCAGCCTGGAGGTCCTCTATCCATCCCGTGAGGTGTTTCTGGAGAAAGTCAGGGCAGCCACACGGGCGCTGGTACGAGACGGGTTCTTATTACCTCAGGACGCACCCAGGGCCGTGGCTGCCGCAGAGGCTCAGTGGTCCTGGGTAATGGGGGAGGCGGTGAGGTAGGAGCCGAGAGATTGGACCCTCTAGGATTTCTCACGGCCCCTGGGGTCAGATCCTGAGGAGATAACTCAGCTTCAGGAACAAACCGTCCTGAGTCGGATCCTTCTGCCGGAGGCCGTAGGAGTAGTCCCCCTCCATCATCCGAGTGTATCCGACATAAAAGATGGTGCCTGGCGACGGCTCGAACTGGAGAAGAAACTGGCCCTCCACTGTACCCTCCTCTTCCGCCTCGACCTCAACCCCGCCAACCCGGATCGGTAACCCGGTGGTAGGGTCTCGAAGAGCCTCCCGGTCCTCGAGGTTGTATTGGA
Source organism: uncultured bacterium (assembly GCA_965365235.1). Taxonomy (GTDB): domain Bacteria; phylum Gemmatimonadota; class Gemmatimonadetes; order Longimicrobiales; family Gaopeijiaceae; genus CBDUAX01. The sequence goes on along the minus strand of CBDUAX010000211.1, from coordinate 2,341 downwards.
CCATGAGCCGGGCCATCAATGCCTTGCTGAACTGGTACTGAGAGCTCAGCCGGGAGACAATGGCGGTGGAAAACACCGAATCGTCCGAACTCCGCCAGAGGCGGGAGAAGGTCTGGTCATAGGAGAGGGAAAGGGCCGTGGTGGGCTTCAACTGTAGCTGCGGTGCCAACAGAAACTCCCTGCCCCTGGACGCCTCCGTGTAGATCGGAAGCTCCCTGAAATACGCGCGGCCATTCAGATTGGCCCAGTTGTTCAACCGCAACCGGGGCATGATCGCCACCGCAAGTAGGTGTTTCAACGGGGCTGGAACCACGAAGGGCAGACTTTCCCCGTTGGGCGCCGAAAGCTCGTATGAGCCGTAGAGCTCTGTAGGGAACTCGAAGTACCCGTTCCTGAGAATGACCGAGACGCTGCGGTCTCCTCGCAATGCGATACTGGGAAGGAGCTGAACCTCCGCTTCGTACGGCTTCCGCCCACCCCAGAAGTCGGAGTGATCGAAGTACCCCTCGACTCGAAACCCCAGTCCGACCCGCTCGATCAAGGCCCCGGGGGGGCCGAAATGGGTCCCAGTGACGTTCCCAATCGTGACCGTCTCTCCGATCCGGGTCAGAAACCCAGTCTCGGCTCTGAAGTCGGGATGGATGTCATGGAAGGACACGTCCCACCCCAGCCTGCGCCCGCTACGGCCCAGCGAGGCCAGAACGGAAGGCCCGAAGGAGGCCGGGGCCCCTTCCTCGGATGACCAGCTCCCGGCCCACTGGGTGGTGAAGGTGTAGCGTTCTCTGAAAACGACTCGGGTGTCTCCAGCCATCACACGATTGAAGCCGCCGCCTTCAGTGAGGGTGCGATCGGTGAAAAGGAGCCCCAAGGTCGAGCCCGTCCCCACGTCCCGGCGGGCCCGCACAAGGGTCACCACCGCATTTCCGGCTCCCCCAAAAAGGCTGGATGGGCTTTCATCCAAGGCCCCAAGGTACCCGACGTTGAAGGAGCCGACCTTCCCTGAGAGCTTCGCCCCGGCAAGGGGATCCACGATCCGACGGGTGTAGACGAGCGGTTGAGGCGTGTCGAAGACCTCTGATCCCTCGAGGAAGAAGGGCCGCTTTTCAGGAAAGAAGAGGGCGAAACGTTCGTTGACGGTAATCCTGCTGGCGTCGGCCTCAACTTGAGAAAAATCGGGATTCAGAGTCGCATCGAGGACCAGATTCCGAGTCACTCCATACCGGGCGTTGAATCCGGCCTCCGCCTCGAACCCACCTCGTTGGAAGCTCCCGTCCGAAAGGTCGCCGATCCGCTTTCCCGTGGTAACGGGATTGAGCTCCACCAGTCGCTTGGGCCGCAGGTCCCTAAGTCCCACCAGCTTCCCGCTCTGGGCCAGTGTGCTGGAGACATTCTGCGTAAGAGGGGCCCAGGACTGTTTGAACCCTCGCCTTTTGACCTCCCGGGAGATGTTGATCCCCCAGTCCTGGACCTCATCTCGCCGAAACCGAAGGGAAACATAGGGAATCCTGATCTCGGCCTCCCAACCTTCGTCAGAGAGGTGACCGTCGGAGTCCCAGATGAAGTCCGGGCTGAAATCGATAGAGACCGAAGAGGGTCGGCCCTCTCTTTTCCTCATGCCCTCGATCCAGAGTCCATCCGTCTGAATCCCCAGAGGATTCACGTAGAAGACGTACCCCTGTCGCTGGTCGTCGAAAGTGTCCAGGATGATCCGGACCCAATCATCCCCAAAGACCGAACGATCTCTTTCTCCCATCCGGGCCAATACCAGATCCGGCTCTTTATCAAAGGCCCTGACCCCGAAGTAGATGGCGTCTCCGGAGTAGAAGACCCGAATCTCGGTGTCCTCGGTAGAGGGGATCCCTTCGACGGGCTCGTACTGGGTGAAGTCATTCAGGACGGCCGTTTCGGCCCAGACCGGCTCCTGCAGGGAGCCGTCGATGCGGATCTGCGGGTCCTCGAACCGAGGGGGGTGGACGGAAAGCTCCTCCGTCCTGCCGCTGAATGTGAGGGTGTCGGAGGGAAAGAGGACACCCGCGAGGAAGAGAAGCTTTACCATGAGCTCGATCGATGTGGAAATCCAAGGGCCCCCGCAGTCGGGGGCCCTCCTCTGTTTTCGGCTATTCTCCGCCGCCGGCCGCGGTGGGTTTTGTCAGCACGGGGTAGGACACACCCAGCTGCTCCAGGTAGGTATCGAATCGGGTCTCGTCATAGATCAGTGGTTCCAGGAGCGGCCGGTACAGCTTCATCTTGTCGGCGTTGAGATGGATGGGAGGTTCGGTTCCGGCGGGAATCAACGACTCCCAGGTGTAGTCCTTCGTGGTCACTTCCCGATGATACCGCC
>CBDUAX010000210.1:0-7815 GCA_965365235.1 uncultured bacterium | reverse complement strand
TCATGGCAGCTTTGGCAAGTCTCGGAGGAAAGAGAAAGGGCCCCTCCGACCTCTCCTTCGTCACTGGAATATCGGACCTCCCCGAGATGGTTCAGGATTGCCACCCTCCCCAGGTCGTGCCGGGCACCAAAGCTCTTCACCATGTCAGCGATGAGGCTTCTATCCTTTTCCAGCATCTGGTGCTCTACTGCCTCTCTCACCAACTCACCCTGGACCGCAGCCGTCTCTCTCGCTGACCTCAAGAGGGTCTGGAGATAGTGCTGGGAATAGAGGTAGGCGCTGGCCGCAAAAGCACCGGCCACCGCCATCGTGATCCCTACCGCCAGGCCGACGGAGGTTCGGGAGAAAAGCACCTTCATTGTCTTTTGATCCGATCCAGGAGTAGGCCAATACTGCTCCATGGGCGCAACACCGTCAACGCCTGACTTCCTGACAGAGGTGGCATGACATCCTGTCAGCTGTTGGAGGGCGATGTCGGCAACCGCATTGGTTTTTGGGGTGTTTTTTGGTTCAGGACATGTGGCCCTCCCCTTGCATTCAGTCTCTTTCAGACCAACACTCAAGGGGGACCAAATGCAGCCATTGATCATGAGCCTTTCCCTCTGCCTGCTGGGATTCGCCGTCTGCGTGATGATCTTCGCCGCGTCCAGAGGGTGGGATGAAGAGGAGGAACCGGAGGGCACTACCGCCGGGTTCCCGGAGCGCGAACGGTTCTTCCACGACGGACTCCCTTATGGGCCGTTCGATGAGGGAGATCCCACGGAAGCCTTCCTCCTTCGACTTCGAAACCACGTTCGCCTCGAGCATGAAGCTGCCAAGGCCTTTCTCGACCTCCCAAATGCAGAATCCCTCCACGCACCCACCGAATCTCCTCTCTGGCATTAAGGAGGCGGGGCCATGAATGGGAACGAGGCGGATCTCCTGAGGGGTTTGGCTCCGGACGACCTCGAACAGATTCTTCTCCTTGGAAGCTCCATAGGAGTTTCGGCTGGGGAGGTTGTATTCGGGTTGGGGGATGAAGCCGGAAGCGTCTACCTGGTAGAGGAAGGGAAGGTCGACCTTACGTTACCCCTGGTGGTGGCTGGGAAACAGGAAGATGTGCCCGTGGAAGAGAGGGTCCCGGGGCAGATGCTCGGTTGGTCCGGGTTGGTCCCCCCTTATCGCTTCACCCTGAAAGCCACGGCCATGGCCGAGACCCGACTCAGGGCCATCCCCAGGGAGGACCTCTTGGCGTTCTTTGCCGACCGACCCCAGATCGGACTCGCGGTCATGACCAACCTGGCTGCTATCGTGGGTCATCGTTTCCAGGTCTTCCAGGCCATGTGGCTTCGGCAGGTACAGCGTGCCGTGGAGAGCCGGGATGCCTGATCCCTATCCCGCATCCCCGCAGCTCATCCGTTTCTCTTCCTTCGTGTTCTTACTCCCCCTGGCCCTTGGCTTGGCGGGCTGCCAGGAGGCTCAGGACCAGGCGGCCGTGATGGTAGCCCGACCGGAGCACATGGGGCCGGCGCAGGATCCTGAGGAGCGCCTTGAAGTGCCCCCGCCCCCGTTCTCTCCTGGCATTTATCCCTGCACTAACTGCCACGGGATGATGCCGGCGAATCCAGACCGAAGAGAGCTGGCCTTCCACGGTGAGATTGTCCTGAGGCATGACGAGGAGAACCGGTGGGGCTTGGATTGCCCTGACGCCGGGGACCGGGATTGGCTTCACCTGGCCAGCGGGGAGTTGGTTCCGTTCGAAGAGTCCTACCGCCTCTGTGGGCAGTGCCATGGCGAGAAGTATCGGGATTGGCGGGTGGGTGTCCACGGCAGGAGAAGCGGGGATTGGAATGGGCACAAAACCTACCTTCTCTGTGCCCACTGCCACGATCCCCACCAGCCTCACTTCAAACCCATCGAGCCCGAACCGGCCCCCATCCCCCCCGCCGAGACCGTTGGAGGTTCGAATTCATGACGATTCCGAGACCCGAAAACGAGTGTGACCTGGGCCGGAGGAAGTTCGTGTCTGTCGCGGCCGCCGCGGCCGCAGGTTGGCTCTTGACCTCCTGCGGACCCAAACGCCTCCACGAAGTACCGCCCGATCGTCTCAGGGATGCGATCGCGGAGATGGAAGATCGTTACGCGGAGCAGCTCGGGACTGCAGTGAACGTATCGGGGGCTGGGCCCCTCCCGGGTGTGGAGTTTGCCTATGCCCTCGACATCTCCCGATGCGTCGGGTGCCGGCGTTGCGTCTACGCCTGTGTGGAAGAGAACAACCAATCCAGGGATCCCCAGGTGCAATGGATCAGGGTCCTCTCCATGGAGAAGGAGGGGGGCGTCGATTTCAGCGAATCGGATCCCTACTACAATCCCGAGGTTGTACCCGAAGAGGGGCATTTCTACGTACCGGTCCAGTGCCAGCAGTGTCGGAACGCGCCCTGCACCAAGGTTTGTCCGACCGGGGCCACCTGGACGGAACCCGATGGGATCGTCGTCATCGACTACGACTGGTGCATCGGGTGCAGATACTGTATGGCCGCCTGCCCCTACGGGGCCCGGCATTTCAACTGGGGGGAGCCCGGCATCCCCACCGAGGATCTCAATCCGGAAACCCACTACCTGGGTAATCGCCCCCGCCCCAAAGGCGTGGTGGAGAAGTGCACGTTCTGTATCCAACGCACCCGACAGGGCCGATATCCGGCTTGCGTCGAGATCTGTCCTGTTGGAGCCCGGAAGTTCGGGAACCTCCTCGATCCTGAGAGCGAGATTCGGTACATCCTGGAGAACAAACGGATCCTGGTCCTCAAAGAGGAGCTGAACACCCTGCCGAAGTTCTTCTACTTCTACGGGACCTGAGGGCATGGATACCGCAAAGCTCCTCACCGAATTCGTCCGCGGCAGTATCCGCCTGGTCACCCGGGGAAACCGATACTACTGGGCTTGGATCACCCTGCTTGTGGTTTTGATCGTCTCAGGGTCTCTGGCCTATTGGGATCAGATCACGGTGGGCTTGGCCACGACAGGAATGCGCGACCAGGTGAGCTGGGGCCTGTACATCGGCAATTTCACCTTCCTGGTGGGGGTGGCTGCCGCTGCGGTGGTCCTTGTGATCCCGGCCTACGTGTACAACTGGAAGCCGATCCGGGAGATTGTGATCTACGGGGAACTTTTGGCGGTCAGCGCCATCATCATGTGCCTCCTCTTCGTCCTGGTGGACCTCGGGCGCCCGGATCGTTTCTGGCACCTTCTCCCCCCCGCCGGGCATTTGAATTTCCCTCAGTCCCTCCTGGCCTGGGATGTCCTGGTCCTGAACATCTATTTCGTTCTGAACTTCGTCGTGGTGACCCACATCCTCTTCCGGGCCTTCCACGGAAGGAGCTACAACAAACGGATCGTGGTTCCGCTGGTTCTCGTCTCCATCCCCATGGCCGTGGGAATCCACACCGTAACGGCCTTCCTTTTCAACGGATTGGCCGCTCGCCCCTACTGGAACGCCTCCATCCTCGCTCCCCAGTTTCTGGCTTCGGCCTTCTGTTCCGGACCCGCCATCCTACTGCTGGTGCTCCAGCTCCTCAGGCGGTTCACGCGGTTCGAGATCCGGGACGAAGCGATCTGGAAGATCGCCGAGCTCATGGCCTATGCCATGTTCCTGAACCTTTTTATGCACGGTGCCGAGGTTTTCAAGGAGTTCTATTCGGATACCGAGCATCTCCTCTACACCCGTTATTGGTTCCTGGGTTTGGGGGAACACCGAACTCTGGTCCCCTTCGCGTGGACGGCTCTGGGTCTCAACACCTTGGCCTTCTTCTTCCTGGTGATCCCTACAACCAGGCGGAACTGGGTGACCCTGAATATCGGGTGTCTGGCCACCTACTTCGGGGTCTACTTCGAGAAGGGCATGGGCCTGATCATTCCTGGACTCACGCCCGACGCCCTGGGGGAGATCTACGTCTATATCTTCACGTCAGGCGAGTTCAGGGTGGCGGCCGGAGTCTTTTCCATCGGGTTCCTGGTCTTCACCCTGATGTTGAAAGTGGCCGTACCCATTTCCCTCGGGGAATTCCAGAAGACCGGAATGGCCTGACCGGCTCTGGATTCCTCAGCTCGAACCGTCTCGAGAGGATCGGGCTGGCGTCAAGATCAGGCTGGCGAATGCTCCGTCCGATCCGTTCCCCATCCAGAGGCCCACCCGCCCACCTGTCCGATCCGAAAGCTCGTTCACAACCAGGCAGGGATCGCTCCGGTCGTTCACGTAGACCCGGATCTCCGGTTTGTCGATCTCGATCCGGGCTTTGAAAAACCCGTCCGGATCGGGTGGATCCAGGATCTCGTTCTCATACACACCCGTGTGCTCCTCCCGGAGCTTGGACCAGGTGAAGACAGGGTGGGAGATGTACTGAACGTGATGGCTCCGTGAGAGTGCGTTGTCGGCAAGGAAATTGAAGGGGCGAAAATAGACGGCGTCGTATGTCTCGTCGTCCAAGCCCCGGAAGGCCACACCCACGAAGCTCCGCTGCGGAACGTTTTTTCCCCTGATCGTGACCTCGATGGTCCCGTTTTCGAAATCCACCCCGTCCAACCAGGCGGCGCCGGCACTGACCTGTGCGTTGAAGGTCACCACGTTCTGGCCCTCCTCCAGGGCTACGGTGGCCTCCCGATTCACGACGGTCCATCCCTCCCCTGTGGCGATCTTGGAGAGATCGGCAACCATCTCCTGGGCCTGGGACAAGCCTGGTAGGGTGGCCAGGGCCAGGAGAGAGATCCCCGGGAACAACTTCCTGAGTTTCATGAACGGCTCCGAATCGAGGTAAGAAGATCACCCGTCCCGGCGCGGTGCGGGGGAACCGGCTTTCTTGGTCTCGGGAGGGGTGATATACAATACGGGTCGACCCGGGAAAAAGTTCAGACAGAGGTGTTGGAAAGGTCCGGGGTCCAGGAGTTCAGCTGTTCAGCCACAGGTGGGAGGCCAGGGAAGGTTCAGCCCCCCCCTGCTGGGTCCTTACCATCCCCTCCAGAGGTTACCGATTCGAGAAATGGGCTTCGATCCCGGAAACGATGGCCCGGGCCATCCGATCCTGGCCCTGGGCGCTGGCGATGAAGTCCTCTTCCTCGGGCTGAGTCAAGACCACCATCTCCACCGTCACCACCGGGATGGTCGAGAAGATGGATCCGGTCAGCGCTCCCTGCTGGCTTCCCACAAGGGTTTCTGAATCCCCTTTGATCCCCAGATCAGGCCAATCCGGCCCAAGGGCCGAAATCATGGCTGGATGAAAGGCGGCGGCGAAGGCCGCGCTCCCTTCAATCACCTCTGCGCTGGGGCCCCGTATCCCCCACCGCTCACCCTGTCGGTCGGGATAGAATGTTGCGGTTCCGCGGTGGTCCCCGGCGTCACAATGCAGGCGAACCAGAACGTCGGCGTCGTGGAGGGTGCCCACCTCGGCTCTGTGGCGGTTGGTGACCAATTCCTCTTCTACCAGCTTGGTCAGAACCACCCGGTATCCACCGTCTTCCAGGAGGGCCTGTACCCTCTTTCCCACCGCCCAGTTCACCTGAATCTCAGTGGCTCCTGCGGGGCCACTGGCTCCCCGACTCGTTTCCGATGGGTGGCCAGGATCGATGGCCACCATGGGAGGGTCGGGTTCTGGCCCCTGCGACTGGCAGGCACCGGTGAGGAAAAGGGTAAGAGCCGACAGGAACAGAGCGGAAACGGACGAATTCCTGCACTTCGATCTCATGAGGTGTGCTCTCCTGGCTCGTCGCTGGGTCCTGCCAGGGTAAAAAAGTTCTTCCCGGACCCATTTCCGGCAAGGTATCGGTTGTTGGCCTGAAGGACAGAGGGCCACTAGAATGGGAGCCATTCCGCTCACACCCCCTGTGCCCTGCGTCCGGTTTCGGATTCGGGCGAGCCCCCATCGAGGACCGAGCAATGAGCTTCGACCAACCAAAAGAACTTGGGACCACGGGGATCCCGGTGGGGCGCCTGGGGGTGGCCACCAGCTACCGAGCACCTGCCGCAGCCTATGAAGAGGCTTTCGACCGAGGGTGCAGCTATTTCACCTGGGGCAGCTTCGTCCGGGGTCGGGCCAGGCAGTTCGAGATCGCTGCCCGGGCTCTCTTCGGGAACGGCAACCGTCACCGGATGGCTCTGGGCGTCATCAGCTATGCCCACTCAGCTTTTTTGACCGAAAAGTTCCTCCGCCGGGGGCTACGGAAGATCGGGACGGACTATGCCGACGTCCTCCTCCTGGGATATTTCTCTCGGCGGCCTCCGCAGAGGGTCCTGGACGGCGCAGAAAAGCTGAAGAAGCTGGGCCTGGTTAGAGCCGTGGGGATCACGACCCACACCCGGGCGCTGGTTCCCAAGCTCCATGAAGAGAGAGTGTTGGACGTCTACCACGTTCGGTATAACGCCGTCCACCGGGGAGGGGAATCGGACGTCTTCCCTCAGGTGCTGGGGTCGGAGAAACCCGGGATGGTGGCCTTTACAGCCACCTGCTGGGGAAGACTCCTCTCTTCCAAGAGGATGCCTCCTGGGGAGGAGCCTCCTACGGCGGTGGACTGCTACCGGTTCGCCCTCTCCCACCCGGCTGTGGACGTCTGCCTGACCGGGCCACGAAATCTGGAGCAGATGCGAGAGAACCTCGAGACATTGGATCATGGACCCATGAGTGCTGAAGAACTGACCCGAATGCGACGGATCGGGGACCACCTGTCAGGAAGGGGAGCGTGAGTATGGCTTTGGACCGAAGGGATTTCTTGCGAGGAGTCGGGCTAGCCGGGACCGCATTTGCCCTCGGTTGCGAAGCCGGCCAGTCCGGTCCGGAAGGATCCGATGGCAGCGGGCCGGAAAACCCCACCGGTGATTCGGCCGGAGCCGGTCCCCCGGCCCCCAAGCGGATGCTGATCCTGGGGGGCACCGGGTTCATCGGCCCCCACATGGTCCGTTATGCAGTAGAGCGTGGGCATGAGGTGACCATTTTCACGAGAGGGCAGTCCCAGGCCGACATCCCCGAGGTTGAGCACCTGATCGGGGACAGGAACAACAATCTGACCGCCCTGGAAGGGCGGAGTTGGGACGTTGTCCTGGACAACAACTCCCGGGATTACCGGTGGGTTCAACGTAGTACGGAAGTCCTTCGGGACGCAGCAGAACACTACCTGTTCGTCTCGTCTATCTCGGCGTATCAGGGCGAGGCCACGGGCTTCGAGGGTGGAGAAAGGATTTTCTGGGAACCCGTCATGGACGAGTCCTCTGCCCTCTTCTCACCTCCTGACGATTTTACCGACGGAGACGAGGCCCCCTACGGCCTCACGAAAAGTCTGGGAGAACAGACGGCCGAAGCAGCCTTTCCGGGCCGAACCACGATTGTGCGTCCCGGACTGATCGTAGGTCCGGGGGACCGGACCGATCGGTTCACCTACTGGCCAGTGCGGATTGACCGAGGAGGAGAAGTCCTGGCTCCCGGTACTGGAGCGGATTCCACACAGATCATCGACGTCAGGGATCTCTCCGAGTGGATCGTGCGTCTGGTTGAGACCGGTACCTTCGGTGCCTTCAACGCTACTGGGCCCGAGGCGCGGCTATCCATGGCCGAGATGCTCTATGGCATTCCGCTGCTCAGCGAAGAAACGGTCGAGGCGATTCTCGAAAACCGCGAGCCCGAGTCGGACGACCCCAACCGCCAATTTGAGACATGGCCCATGGTCGAAGGCATTCTGACGCTTGAAGAGATGCGGTTGTTGTTGCCGCTGGTCACCTGTGGCGGCGACGTTTACCGCGCCCAGATCATTGGCTACTTCGAAGCTTCCGGCGCGTCCCATCGCAGCGAAGTGATC
>CBDUAX010000209.1:0-7846 GCA_965365235.1 uncultured bacterium | reverse complement strand
AGAACGCATGGGGGTGGCCGGCGTTGCTGTAGAGCATCTCCCCCCTGGACGGATCCAGAACCCCGTAGAAGAGCGAGAGGTACATCTCTGTGCTCTCCAATTCATCCCGGAGGGCGTCGTCCAGAGACCGGAGCACCGCCGCTGGCCCGTCCACCTCCATGGCATAGATGGTTGCAGCGCTCATGGAGAGGGCCATGATGAGTGCCGCCGGGAAGCCATGGGTGGACACGTCCCCGATCATGACGCCAATCCTGCCATCGGGGATATGGAGAAGATGGAAGAAATCACCTCCCACCATCTTCGCCGGATGGACCCGGGCCGCGACTGTTGCCCCCTCGAAATGCTCCGCCAGCGGGAGGAGCTTCATCTGGAGGTTGTGGGCCAACTCCATTTCCCTGGTCAATCGCTCCTGGGCAAGGCTCTCACGAATCAGCCGATGGTTCTCGAGAGCCGATCCCACCTGGCTCGCGATGGCCGACAGGAGTTTCTGATCGCTGGCAGTGAAGCGCCCCCCGCGGCGGCGCCCCAGGAGGTTGATGACCCCCACCGTCCGAGGTTCACCTGCCGGCGGCGTGTATCGGATTGGGACCGAGAGGAGAGAATCGGAGCCTTCCTTGATTGGGATTCGGGTTTCCCGTTGAGACCCAGGTCGGCCGGCGATGGTGGGCCGCCCCTCCCGGAACACCTTGGTGGTGACCGCCTCGGAATCATTGATGGACAACGGCCCGGTAAGGCCTTCTTCCCCGACTGAAGCCACCAGATCCAGCTGGGTTCCGCCGGGTTCGAACACCCAGAGAGAGCCACGTTTTGCACCTAGAACATCGCAGACTTCCCCGAGGATCACTCTGGCCGCGTCGTCCAACCGGAGCAGAGATCCCAGCGTTTCACTGATGGAATAGAGGAGGTTGATCTCCTCGTACCGCTCCGACAACTCATAGGTGAAGAACCGGACTTCCTGGGCGAACTCGAACGATCGGCCGAGGAATCCCACCGCCAGGTCCGCCACCGGGCCCTCCTGGCCTTCTGGGATCCCGAAGATCTCGACATCCAACTCGGGCCCTTCCCGAGGATCCAGACGTCGAACAACTGGAGTCGGAGGCCCCGCGGAGGGGGGAGGATCCGAGGCGCGAATTCCCGGGGAGGAATACAGCACCCGTTGGTCCTCTCCGGGAGGCTCGAGGGAAATGCGAAAGAGGAGGGAGAAGCTTTTCTCGAAATCGCTGAGGGTTTGTTGGACGGCGTCGGGGAGGTTTCGGAGGGGCGGGACCTCAGGGGTCATGCCTTCGCCCCACCTCTCGGGTGGTCGTTGGAGGCCACCTGAGGGAGCCTGAGGACCAGGGTCACACTGTTCCCCCGATCATTGAACCGGACCTCATCCAGAAGCTTCCTCATCAGGAAGATCCCTCGCCCATTTGCCTTTGGGAGGTTCCGAGGACAGGTGGGGTCTGGAATGGACAACGGGTCGAAACCGGCACCCTCGTCCGTGACCCGGGCGGTGATGGCCGACTTCTTGATCGCGACTTCCACCTTCACGCGTTTCGACGGATCTCGGCCGTTGCCATAGAGCATGGCGTTGGCGAGGGCTTCTGCCAGACCCACCCGAAGGTTCAATCTGAGGCGCCGCGGGTCCTCACCGCAGGAGGAACACTCCTCCATGACAAAATTCACCGCCTCCTCGATGGAGGAGAGGTCGTTGGGAAGCTCCAGGACCAGGTCGGGGGCCATTCGGCTCGTCATCTCGTTTCAGGGAAGAGGTCGCAAAGGACCTCTCAGAGCCCCAGGAGGGCCCCGTCTCGAGAGTCTGCGATCTGGAAGAGAGTATCCAACTTGGTGAGCTCGAAGAGGGTCCTGAGATCTTCGTTCAGGTTCGCCAACCGGAGTTCACCACCTTGCTCCCGGATCTTCTTCGACAAGCTGACAAGGACCCCAAGGCCTGAAGAGTCGATATAGCCCGTCCTCTCGAAATCAACGACGAATTTCCGTTCCCCCTTTTCCAACTCCTCCAGGACCCTCTGTTTCAACTCTTGGCGATTTCCTACGATCAGCTGGCCTTCCACGTCCACCACCAACACATCATTGACCTTCTCGATCTGGAAACCCATTCGGTCCTCCCTGGAATGGATAGCCCCCGAAGGGCTGAAGAGGGCAAAGGACTCGGGCACGGAGTGGCCCGGAATCGACGACCCGCAAATACGGGATTCGCCCCATTTTTCAATAAAAAATGATACAAGCCTCGGGGTCGGAAGATCAAGTGATGAAAGCTCCAACCCCATCCCGGGTTCACCCCGATCCAGCTTCCCGGGCGCCCCAGGGGCGGCCGTGAGGCCTAATCCCCCAGCTTCTCCTTCAGGGCTTTCAGCACCGATGGAGAGACGAAGGAGGACACATCGCCCCCAAGGGCAGCCACCTCTCTCACCAGCGAGGCCGACAGGAACGAGAAAGGTGTGTCAGGAGTCAGGAACACGGTTTCGACCTCGTCCCAGAGTTCCCGGTTCATCTGAGCCATCTGGAATTCGTATTCGAAGTCCGAAACCGCCCGCAGGCCCCGGATGATACAGTGTGCATCCCTCGACCGTGCAAAATCCATGAGGAGCCCGGAGAAACTCACACACTCCACCCGGTCATGCCCCTCGAAAATCTCATTCAAGAGGTCGAGCCGCTCCTGAACGGTGAACAGCCCCTTTTTGCTGTGAGTGGCCGTCTCGGCAACGGCGATCAGAAGACGGTCTGCCAGTCGGAGAGTCCGGCGGGCAATATCCTCGTGGCCAAGGGTCACTGGATCGAATGACCCGGGATAGATGGCGATGACCTGCTTTCCTTGTGACCTCATTCGCCCCTCGTCAGGATCGAAAGGGTAGTGTCCCCGTACCGTCTCTGCTTCAAGGCGGGAAGGGCCGGAACGGTTTCTCTTGAACGGTGCTCCACCCAGATGGCGTCTGCGAAGGGTTCGTCCGAGAAGAGCCGCAGTAGTTTCGTAGCATACCCCCTGTCGTAGGGAGGGTCCGCCAAAACCAGGTCATACGCTTCGGACGTCGCCTTCCTCAGGAAGGCCAAGGCATCGGCTTTGACGACGCGACAACGGTCCCCGGCCCCCAGGGTCTCGATATTCCCTTGGAGCACAGTGAGGGCTCCCCGGGCGATCTCCACAAACGTCACACTCCTGGCCCCCCGGCTCAACGCCTCCAATCCCAGGGCCCCGGATCCAGCGAAAAGATCCAGTACCTTTGCCTCTTCAAGGGCGCTCCCGAGGGCTGCCATCCAAGCCTCGCGCACTCGATCGGTGGTCGGCCGAACCCCTTTCCCTTTCGGCGCTCGGAGCCGGTGACCCCGCCACTCCCCGGCGATGATCCTCAAGGCGAGGCCCCCGACGGCCGCAGATCCAGGAGTCGGGCTTGAAGGGATCGACTCCCCCGGTACTCGTTCTCCTGGAGTTGAAATACCGCGTCCACGGGTTTCTTGGCCCATGGGCGAGGATCGATTCGGTCCCCCAACCCGAAGCCAATGGAATCCAGCACCGTTTCGGCCTGAGAGAGACGGGTCTTCAGATGGTTGAGGCCCACAACCCGTGGCGGACCTCTGAGACCGACTTTTCGAGCAAGGAAGACGGGGCGAGGGTTTCCGATCCCGTGCGGGCCCAGGTATTCCAGGAAAGAAAAAAGATCGCGGTTCATCTCCGGAAGCTCCACCTCGAGATCCACTCTGATGGAGGGCCTCAGGTCTCCTCCCTTCAACACGGCTTTCGCCTCCTTGTTGAAGATCTCTCGAAAGCGGGGCAGCTTCTCCCTGGTCACCTCCAAGCCAGCGGCCTGACGATGCCCTCCAAAGCGTTCGAGGCAGCTCCTGCCGGCCTCGATGGCGCTCAGAAGATGGAACCCAGGGATGGAACGGGCACTCCCCTTTCCCCGGTCCCCGTCCATGGCCACAAGGACCGTGGGCCTGTGGATCCTCTCCACCACTCGGGAAGCGACAATCCCAACCACACCAGGATGCCACCGCTCCGACGCCAGAACCACGCCGAAGTCCTCTTCCGGATCGAACATCTCCGCCAAAACCGAGAGCGCCTCCTGGAGGGTGCGCTGGTCCAGCGTCTTGCGCTCCCGGTTCATTTCTTCGGCAAGGGAAGCCAACCTTCTGGCTTCTTCGGGGCTCTCTGTGAGTAGGAGTCGCAGCGCGTCAGAAGCTTCACCCAGTCGGCCCACTGCGTTCAATCTGGGAGCCAACCCAAACCCGACGATCCCTGCGGTGGCCCCACCTTCCCCGATGCCGGATATTGCGCTGAGGGCTTGGAGACCCGGCTTCGTGGTTCGGTTCAGGGCTCTGAGGCCAAAACGAACCAGGGTCCGGTTCTCCCCCTTCAGGGGAACCAGGTCCCCAATCGTGGCCAGAGCCACAAGGTCCAGGAATGGATGGAGTTCCTCCTGAGGGCGGCCGAAGGCGGCGGCCAACCCCTGACAGAGCTTGAAGGCCACCCCAGCACCGCAGAGGCCCTTGTTGGGATAGGGACAGTCTGAGCGACTCGGGTTCAGGACGGCCAACGCCGGTGGAAGGTCAGGCCCCGGGGTATGGTGGTCGGTGACAATGACCTCCAAGCCGGAGGACATGGCCGCCTCCACCGGCTCGTGAGCCAGGATCCCGCAGTCTACGGTTATCAGGAGGGATGCGCCCACCTCTTTGGCGACCATCAAACCCCGACCACCCAGATCGTACCCATCGCGGATGCGGTTCGGGACAAAGGGCTCTACCCGGCCCCCGAGAATCCGGAGCCACCGGGTCATGAGAGCCGTTCCACTCATCCCGTCCACATCGTAGTCGCCATGGACGAAGATGGTCTCACCCTCTTCGATCGCCTTCCGGACCCGGACCACAGCTTCAGGAAGCCCGGCGAGTTCTTCCGGGGGATGAAGGGACTCCAGGCTGGGTCGGAGGACGGCCTTCGCCTGTTCGGGTTCCTCGAGGCCCCGCCCCACCAGCACGCCGCACATGACCCTCGGAAGCTTCAAGCTCTCCTGGAGCTCCAGGACCCGGGTCGGATCCGGAGCCTCTATCCGGTCCAATCGGGGAGAAGGAGGGGGCGGAAGAAGCCCCGATCCGTCCCTTGGGCTCATCCTTTGCCTATCTGTTCTTCAGGTCCGAGAAGTACGCCACAGAATTCACATGGGATCAAGGCCTTCCCTGTCCTGATCTCGTTCTGCACCTGGAGCGGGATCATTCCGAAACAGTGCCCGCAGGCCCCGTCCCCGGTGAGGGCGGTAACGGCCACGGATCGACCTCCACCCCGGATTCGCTCATAGCTTTGAAGCTCGTCCCCGGACACTCCGGCGGCAAAGGAGGCTCGACGGCTCTCCAGGGTCGACAGCTGGGACTGAGTTCGATCCTGATCGGCCATGAGCTCATCCCGGCGCGGATCCACCTCGGACCGGGCCGATGCGATGGCCCCTTCCGTCTCTCGGATTCGGTCCTCCAGCTTCCTGATCTGGTCCAGAAGGGAAAGGGCCTCTTGCTCTTCTCCCTCCAGGGCCCGTTGCTGCAGATCCATCTCGGCCTGAACGGCTGCCTCCTCCCGGAGATTCCGAACTGACTTCAATCGTTCTCTCAGGACCTTGTTCCGGGCCCGTCGGTCGTCCGCAGCCCGTTCCAGGCGTCGTTCTTCCACCTGCATCTCCTGCAGTCGCTTCCGATGCGTAACAACCTCTTTCTCCAGGGCCAGAGCGGGCTCTTCTACTTCAGCAAGAAGGGACTCGATCTCAGTGATCCGAATCCGTATCGCTTCGATCTCCAGGTCGAGATTCTGCAGGTCCTTCAAAGTACCTGACGGTTCATCCATCATTGTTGCGCCCCTGTCGGTGGGGGGGTTCAAAGGGATCCTGTCGGTGGCGTATGGCCAGCCTCCAGTCGGTTTTCAACTCTCGGCGCTGTTGGTCGATCTCCTGGATCTCCTTCAACAGGGCTTCCTGCCTTTCGGGATCGGACTCGGCTCGCAGAGCCTGTCTGAGCTCCTCGGCCCGGCTGGCCAGAGGAACCTCCTTCATCTGCCCCAAGGTCTCCTCGAATACCCGCGAGGCCTCGGAAATCCTCTCTGCATCCCCGAACAGCTCTTCCAGGCGTTCCACAGCCACCACACCCATCCCAGCTGGGGGACGGGTCAACTCCGGATCGGCCACCAGGGCCTGATAGATCTCTCTGAGGGCAGGATCGAGGAAGTCTTCCGGACCCAGGCGTTCGGCGGCCCGGTCTACATAGTCCCTGAACTGAACCAGGAGAAGGAGGAGCTTTCGCTCTGCACCGCGGACCCGGGACCGAGGTTGCTCTGAGGGCCTGGGGACGACACTCGGTTTCGCGCGGTGGCCAAAAGGCGTCTCAGCCTTCTCCATCTCTCCTTCCAGCGTCTCCCGCCTGACACCGGTTCGTTCAGCCACTTTCGAGACATAGATGTCTCTCAGAGCCGGATCCTTCGCAGACCTGAGCGAGGGCAGGAGCCGGTCCACTGCCCCCCGGATCCGCTCGATGGAGGAGAAATGGTCTCGCTCCTCCAGGATCTGGAGTTTCCTGTCCAGGACATCTACCGCTTGACCTACGTATTCTCTGACCGCGTCGGGCCCGGCCTTCTGGACGATGGTATCCGGATCCTCCCCCGGAGGCAGGGTCACCACGGCGGGGTGTAGGCCGGCGGCCAAGAGAATATCCCCGGCCCGGAAAGTCGCTCTCAGGCCGGCGGCATCACTGTCGAAGAGGATGAAGACGCGGGTACAGTAACGGGCCAGGAGCCGGGCCTGACCCTCGGTCATTGAGGTTCCCAGGGGCGCCACCACATTCTCGATGCCTTTGGCAGCCAGAGAAACGGCGTCCATGTACCCTTCCACTACCAGGGCAGCCTCTTCCCTCCGGATCGCATTCTTTGCCCAGGAGAGGCCGTAGAGGATCTCACCCTTCCGATAGACGGGGCTCTCAGGGGAATTGAGATACTTTGGAACACCCTTTCCGCTGGGCCCTAGAATCCGCCCTCCAAAGGCAAGGACCTTTCCGGACACGGACTCGATGGGAAAGATCACTCGGTTCCGGAATCGGTCGTAAGGCTCCTTCCCCTCTTCTCTCTGGATGAGGAGTCCGACCTCCAGGAGAGTGGCCTCTTCCAGGTCCAGCTTTCCGGCCGCTTCTCGGAGTGAGCGCCATTCATTCGGCCCATAGCCAAGGTTGAAACGCTCGGCCGCCTCCCGGCCAATGCCTCTTCCCTTGAGGTAAGCCCTGGCTTCCGCCCCTCGATCCCTGTCCCAGAGCGTGTCTTGAAAAAACTGTGTGGCAAATGCGTTCGCCTCGTGGAAATGTCGGTGAGGGTCCTCCCCACCCTTCCTGGAAACCTCTCGGACCTCCATTCCAGCCCGTTCACCCACGGCTTTCACGGCGTCTACGAAGCTGAGGCCCAGGCGTTTCATCAGGAATGTGAAGACGTCTCCGGATTCATTGCACCCGAAGCACTTATAGAATCCCTTGGACGGAACCACATAGAAGCTCGGCGTCCGTTCTTCGTGAAAAGGACATCTCCCCTTGAAGTCCTTTCCGGACCGCTTCAGAGCCACATGGTCACCGATGACCTCAACGATATCGGCCCGGTTTCGGACCTCGTCCACTACCTCGTCCGGGATCACCAGACACCTCTTCTGACACGCCTGACCCTCGTCTGGCGGTTCGCCCCGGGTCCGGGACGGTCCATCTGCAGCTTCATTTGAAGCTCACCACTGTCACGCCTGCGCCTCCCTCCCCGGGCAATCCCATTCGAAACGTCTTTACCCGCCCGTCTTTGGCCACGTAGGATACAAGCTCGAGCCGGTTTTCCGCCGGATGCAAGCGG
>CBDUAX010000208.1:0-7853 GCA_965365235.1 uncultured bacterium | reverse complement strand
GCAAAGCCCGGCGGGAGCTCCCTGAGCTAGTCGAACGAATACTCCAGGGTGTCCGGGGCTTGGGGATCCCCGAACTCCCCCCCCAGGGCGACGAAGTCCTCACCAGCTTCCATCCGAGCCAGGACATCGTTGGCCACACCTTCTGCCCGTAGGCGGTCCTGGTCGGAGGTTTCTGGTTGAATGAGAATATGCCGCGCTCGGACCTCGCCGGACCGTCTTCGCTCGACCTTGATCAGATGAAACCCGAACGGAGTCTCCACGGGCTCGCTAATCCTCTCGAGGGGGAGGGTGAAGGCCGCTTCCTCGAACGCCTCGACCATGTCTCCTCTCCGAAACCAGCCCAGATCCCCGCCACTGTCTTCGGCGCCGGGTTCGTTCGAAAACCGGCGAGCCAACTCAGAAAAATCCTCCCCATCGAGGGCCATCTCACGGATCCTCTCCGCTTCGGCCCGGGCGATGTCTTTTGCCGAGTCCGATGGCGAGGAGAGCACGATGATCTGCGTGAAGGCGACGGAAGGAGGGCGTTGACCGAGATTGCCCTGTTGTTCCTGGAAGAAGGTCTCGATCTCCGAGTCCAGGACTACGATGCCGCTCAGGTCCCGAGAGCGTTTTGCCATGTACTGCTGGTACAGCTGCTGTTGGCGAACCTGGCCCCGGAGGAAATCACGGTAGCTGGCAAGGGTCCAGCCCTGGGCCTGAAGGGCCTCCTGAAAGGCGGCTTGGCCCCCGGGGAACTGCCGGGCCCTGCTTTGGAGGTCCTGGGCGACCATGGCTTCGAGGTCGCTTTCTGCCACACTGATGGTGGTGTCTCGAAGGGCAGCCTGAACGATCAGCTGTTCTCCGATCATCTGGTCCAGAATCTCCCGCTGGAGGCGGGCTTGTGCCGAGGGTTCGGTGGGGATTTCCGCACCCTGCGAAGCGAGCTGGAAGATCCGCTCCTGGATCTGTGTCATGGTCACCACCGAATCGCCAACCACCGCGGCGATGCGGTCCACCAGTTCCCCTTCCTGGGCCTTCAAAACAGACGGCCCGTAGGCCACGGTTCCAAAAAGCAGAGCCAGGGCCAGGGCAGGGAAGCTCCCCGGTCTAACGATCCGTCCTGTCAACATGCCGCCTCCAGTGGGGAGAGGGGCCTGGGTCCAGCGGGCCCCCCTCTTCAGAAAGGGCAAAGAAGACGCCTGGTCTCCGGCCCCATGTCCTGTAAACCCTGCCCCCGGTCGAGTTCCTGACTCAACCGGAAGTTCCGCCGGAATCGGGTACTGCCAACTCATCGGTTTGAGGCGGACCGCCCAGGGGAGGCGGAGACGGGGGAAGTTGGGTTCTCAGCTCGGCGATCTGTGCCACCGTCTGGTCCAGACCGGTCTTGTAGATCACCGCGTCGAACTGCTGCTTCAGGGCCAGTGAAACCCCACCAAGTGGGATAACCTCCCGCCCGTTCTGGACGATCTCTGCCAGGATCTCGACGACCGCAGCGTAGGCAGCGTCATCCAGGCTCTCTCCCTCTTCGGGAGCCAGGGCGAGGAATCCCAACTGTTCCGCGACCTCCCGCACCCCCTCCCGTATGACGGATGCGAGAGAGTCCACCCTGGCGGCAGAGACCTCGATCCCCTCCTGGCCCGCTCGCTGGATCAGGAGCCGCTCACGGGTAAGGTTCGTGAAGAGGTCGCCCAGTTGCTCGTCTGTGGCCGCCTGGACCTCGTTTCGGAGAGCCCCGGGCCGGAAGAGAAGCCATTCCCGGAAATCTCCCACGGTATAGTCCCCGCCGGTGAAGGATACCAGCGAACGGCCTTGGGCACGGGATGAGATGGGAAGGTCAGGATTCTCGGCGAGCTGCCGGGCTACCTGGAACCCGTCTTGGCTCACTTCGATCTGTGCCCCCTCGATGATTCCGGCAACGAAGGTGGATTCCGCCTCCGCGACGCGGCGGTTCTGGATAAGCGTCCTGAATTGTTCGAGATTCTCTTCCACGGGCGGCACGATTCGTTCGTCCACCCGAATGATGTGCAAGCCGAAGGTGGTCTCCACGACGGGGCTCACTTCCCCTTGGGCCAGGGCGAAGGCAGCCTCCTCGAAGGGGGGGACCATCTCCCCTTTTCCGAAGCTCCCCAGGTCTCCCCCATTCGCCCCGCTCCCGGTGTCCTCGCTGAACTGCCGGGCCAAGTCCCCGAAGTCCTCGCCGGACTCGATCCTCTCCCGGAGCGACCCGGCCAACGCTCGAACGCTATCGGCCTGGCTCGTAGAAGCCCCTTCGGGGAATCGGAGGAGAATATGGCGGGCCCGAACCCGGGTCCCCGGGAGCTCCCTTTCATAGAGCTGGAGCAGCTCTTCCTGGGAAACGGCCGTGTCGACCTGGATGACCTGGTCCCGGAGTCGAAGAACCAACTCCTGGTTCACGCTCTGCTCGACCAGGGTTCCGACGTCCAGATTGGCGAGAGTCGAATCCTCGGCTGCGGCCCGGGCCAGGAGGAAATAGTCCACCCAGAGATTGGCCAGCGCCTCCACCACCTCTGGCTGGTTGGGGAGCTCGGTTTGGGGTGCAAGGATCTCGGCCGCCGCTTCGGGGGTGAATTCGACCCCTCCAGCTCGGGCCAGGGTATCGGCGGGGGAAGACCCGCCCTGGCAACTTGCCAGCCCGAGGGTCAGGACAGGGATAAGAAACCTATGATTCTTCTTCAACACGCTCTCCTTGGCACCGGGGACCGGTGGGACCCCTCTCTACGTCTTCTGATTCGAGGAAGTGGGTGGAACGTTGGCTGCTTCTGCCTTTTCCACCCCTCTGTTCCACTTTGGGCTTTTCTGGTCTACAGGCCCAGGCACCCATGGGCCCCAGGGTCAGTTTTTCCTCGCGTCCATGGCCATCGCCCTTCCCATGACCACGAACGCCTGGATCAGTGTCGTCGCCAGCGGCACGGGCCCGACCTGCCGAAGTTGGAGGGAGAGGGGATCGACCCTCTTCACCACGGTCTCCACCTGTTGGTCCTGAAACGGCTTCTCCAGGTGGGCCAGAGGAGGAACCACTCCTGCACGAAAGCTCACGCGACCCGATCGCCCCTTCAGAATGATGCGCTCCACACCCAACTCCCGGCCCAGGAGGCGCAGAACCGTTCCGTGAAGAAGGGTCTCGGTCTCAGCGGGTAGGGGGCCGAATCGGTCCTCCAGCTCATGGCGAAGCTCCTCCACCGCCTCCGGCCCACTCACCTTCGATAGTCGTCGGTAGACGTGTAGCTTCTGACCCGCGTCAGAAATGTAGGTATCCGGAAGAAAAGCGGAAGCGGAGAGGGTCACATCCGGCTCTGGGTGCTGGACGTCTTCGCCCCCTTGCCGGAGTCGCTGGACGGTTTTTTCCAGCAGTCGGAGGTAGGTGTCCAGCCCCACTGCGTGGGCGAAACCAGACTGGTTTGCGCCGAGGAGGTTCCCGGCTCCCCTCAATTCGAGATCCTTGAGAGCCACCGAATATCCACTACCCAACTCCGTGTAGTGTTCCAGTACCCGTAACCGGCGTTCCGCTTCCTCGGTGACTCCTTCCGGGATCACCAGGTAACAATACGCCCGCCGGTCGGACCGGCCGACTCTCCCTCGGATTTGATAGAGCTGAGCGAGACCGAAACGATGGGCCCCATCTACGATGAGCGTATTGGCATTGGGGACGTCCAGGCCGTTTTCGATGATGGAGGTGCAGACCAGAATGTCCACCTCTCCATCGACAAAGGACCGGACCGCCCAATCCAGATCCCGCGGAGCCATCTGTCCATGAGCGACCACCACCCTGGCCTCCGGCTCCAAGCGCTGGATCCGCGTGGCCGCAGTATGGATCGTCTCCACTCGGTTGTGGACCAGAAACACCTGGCCGCCTCGGTCCAACTCCCGATGTAGTGCCTCGCCGAGAATCTGGTCCGACCAGGGTAGGACATGGGTAAAGATGGGCATTCGATCCCGGGGAGGGGTCCGGATCAGTGAAAGATCGCGGACCCCGGAGAGGGATAGGTAGAGGGTCCGCGGGATGGGCGTAGCCGTAAGCGTCAGGACGTCCACCGAAGCCCGAAGCTTCTTGAGACGTTCTTTATGGCGGACCCCGAACCGTTGCTCTTCATCCACGATGAGGAGGCCGAGGGCTTTGAGGACGACGTCCTGAGAAAGGAGTCGGTGGGTTCCGATGACAATATCCACCTCCCCCTGGGCGAGGTCTGCCAGAAGTTGTTTCTGGGCTTTGGGGCTTCGAAACCTGCTCAGGGCCCCAACCCTCACCGGGTAGTCGGCGAGTCTCTCCTCGAAGGTCCGTCGGTGCTGTTCCACGAGGATCGTGGTGGGTGCCAGGACCGCCACCTGCTTGCCGTCCTGCACGGCCTTGAAGGCGGCACGTACGGCGATCTCTGTCTTCCCGTACCCAACATCCCCGCACACCAGGCGGTCCATGGGTTTCTCCCGTTCCATGTCGGCCTTCACCTCCGTGGAAACGGTGCGTTGGTCCGGAGTATCCTCGTAAAGAAAGGAAGATTCCATCTCCCGTTGCCATCGGCTGTCCGGGGAGAAGGCAAACCCGGCGGCGGTCTCCCTCCGGGCGTAGAGTTCCAGGAGTTCCGTCGTCATGGCCTCGATGGCTTCCTGCGTCCGACGTTTGACGGTCTTCCATTTTTTTCCGCCGATCCGGTGGACCTTGGGTGGCGCGGTGTCATCCGTCTCTCCGACCCACCGTTCAATGAGGTCGACCTTGTAGACGGGCAGCCGCAAGATCTCCCCTCCGGCATACTCGATGGCCAGGGCTTCGATTTCCTCTCCCCCAACAGAGAGGTGCTCCAGGCCCCGGAAGACCCCGATGCCGTGATCCATGTGGACCACGTATTCCCCTGGACTCAGCTGCGCCAAGCTCTCCAGGGCCGCCGCTCCTCTGAATTGACGGCTGCGCCGCAGACGCCTGGATCGACGGAAGATCTCATGGTCCGTGAGGATGCGGAGGGGGGGATCCGAGTCGTTGAGGATGAAGCCCCCGGCCAGTGCGCCGATTCCGATGCCTGTCCCTTCTGGAATTCCCTTCTCGTCCAGGATCTCCTCCAGGCGCTGCACCTGGCCATCGTTGTCGCAAAGGATGACCGTCTCCTGGCCCCGGGCGGCCCCCTCCACCAGGAAGGCCCGGAGGCGGCTCATGTCTCGATCGAACGCTGGTGGGGGTTGAACGTCCAGGTCGATTTCTCCAGCCCGACCCTCCAGGACCCGGATTCTTGGGAAGGCCGACAGCCGGCTTTGTGCATCCTCCGGGGAGAGGTAGAGACCCTCCAGGGGCTCCGGTTCATAGCCCTGAAGCCGAAGTTCTTCCCGGGCATCCCTGGCGTGATTCCAGGTGCGTTCCAACTCCTTTCGCCAATCCTGGCGGCCCAGTTCCACCAGGATTCCATCGGAGGGGAGGAGTTCCAGAAGGGACCGACGTACCTGTTCCCCACCTCCGGAGCGCCGGAAATCCACCGGGAGGATGTGGACGGTCTCCAGGGCACGAATGGATCTCTGATCCAGGATATCGAAGGCTCGGACAGAAGAGACCTCATCTCCCCAGAACTCGACTCGGATCGGTTCGGGAGATCCGAAGGAGAATAGATCCACGATCCCTCCCCGGACGGCGAACTGTCCTACCTCCTCCACCAGTGGTACACGCTCGAACCCACGGGCCTCCAGCTTATCCTGCAAAGCCAGGAAACCGAACTCCTGACCCACGGAGAGGGTCAGCCGGAGCTCAGCCAGGGAGGAGGGGACGCGCGCCCGCTCCTGGAGGGCGCGGAGGGTAGTGACGAGTATTCGTGCCCGACCCCCGAAAATCGCCTCCAACGCTTCCATCCTGAGGCCACTCACCTCCAGATGGGGTTCGGAGGATTCGTAGGGGAGAGCTTCCCGCTGGGGATAAAGGAAGGAGGCAGCCGCCCCCAGGAAGGTTTCCATATCCGTTTCCACGGAGACGGCGTCCCTGGGAGAGGGGCAGACCAGGACAAGGACCTGATTGCTCCGGGACCTGTGGGTCGCGGATAGAGCTGCGAGGCCGCTGGATCCAGTGGCACCCCCGATGGTTCGGATCTCCCCTGGGCCCGGCAGGCCCTGGAGGAGGTCCAGAACGGCCTTGGAAGATTCGAAGGCGTCCAGGATAAGGTTGGGCGGATGCCTCATGTGTAGGGTCCCTACCAGGGGCCTTCAGCGCCGGAATGGAAAAACATGGGAGGAAAGATAGTGCAAAATGGGCGGATGCCAGAGGCGTCCTGGCCGAGTTGGCCCCGGGGAAAAGGGTGTCCCCACCCACCACCAGGGGGTGTCACCCTTTTGAGACGGGGGAAAGGTGACGTTGGCCCAAAAGCCTTGGTTTTTCGTGTTTTTTGGGGCCGCATCTCCTGGCATGGAGTCTGCACTTCCCCCCTTTGGAAGGAAGTGTACGAAAGGAGTGGTCCCATGGGGACTGGAAAAAACAGGACGAAGATCTCCCTTGCCCTCTTTCTGATTTTGGGCTCCGGTGCCGCGCCCCTTGGGGGGCAGGAGTACGAGGAGTACCCGATTGAGGCCAGGGTTTGGTTGGATCGAGGACACGAACCGGTCCTTCAACGTGGCGAGCGGGTTCGGTTGTATTACCGCTCTTCCGAAGACGCCTTCGTGGCAATCTTCCATATTGACACCAACGGAACCACACGCCTCGTGTTCCCGTCATCTCCCCAGGAAAACCACTACGCCAGGGCCGGACGGGACTATCGGGTTCTCTTTCCGGGATCGACCTATTGGTACGTAGGGGATGACCCGGGGATGGGGTATTTCTTCATCGTTGCCTCTCCCGAGCCATTCGACTTCTCCGAACTCCGTTATTCCCATTATGACGGAGGCTGGGATCTGGGTTTTGTGGGCCGGAATGTCTACCAGGATCCCTACTTGGCCATGGACGACTATGTAGGGGCCCTGATACCGGATTGGGAGTATATCCCATACGGTTTGGATTTTACCGCCTACCATGTGGAAAGGCGGTACGAATATCCTCGGTTCATGTGTTATGACTGCCACGGATTCCGTCCCTACAACAGCTGGAATCCCTACCACTACTCCTGCACCAGCTTCCGGGTCGTGATCTACAACGATCCGTACTACTACCCGGTGACCCGGTATCGGGGGACGCGGGTGGTCTATGTTCAACCCCGCCGAGGGATTGCACACTTCGGTTTCAAGGAAAGGGCCGTCGGGGAGCCATCAACCCCCCACGTGGTGGTCCGGAAGACCCCACCGGCAACTCAACCGGGCGTCGCCGGGACCGCAAACCGGAGATCACAGTCCAAGGAGTCGGCGGGCCGAACCGGCGCCAACGTCCGAGGGCCGGACCGTTCCAGTGGGGGCGCAGCCCGCTCCACCGCGCCGGGAGTGGCTACCGGCGCGACCCGACGCCCAACCGGCGGCTCCACTGCTGGGAACTCCACGGGTAGATCGGCGCGACCCGGGGCGACTTCCGGGACCCGCGGCGGTGCAACAGCGACGCCCAGAACAACACCTCCCGGCACACCGTCCCGAAGCGGCGTAACCGACCCGCGGTCTCCCGGGCGACCCATCGTGACTCCACCGATAGGCGGGGCCCGTGCACGGCCGTCCACTTCTGGCCGGGCGTCGGCAGGGGCAGGCGCCAGGACCGGTTCTGGGGTGCAGAACTCAGGGAGTCGGGTCGCCCGGCCCTCTGGACGGACGGGCGGGTCGGGGAGTGCAACGCTCCCAACGGTCCGAAGCGGCGGGAGCAGTGGGAGCACGAGGCCCACGGTTCGGAGTGGCGGGAGCAGTGGAGCCGCGAGACCTACGGTTCGGAGCGGCGGCAGTGGCGCGGCGTGCCGGGGTATGTCGCATCATCGGGTTCG
>CBDUAX010000207.1:0-7857 GCA_965365235.1 uncultured bacterium | reverse complement strand
CCGCCACTCCATCGATCTCCCTCTTCACGTATCCCAGGTATTTCTCCGCCACCGGCATGTGGGGGGTAATCACCACGTGACATCCACAGAAGAGACAACGGTGCTCACAAAAGGGTAGATGGGCGTACAAACTGAGTGGATCGGTTCGTCCGGCCTCCCTCGCTTGGACCAGCTTTTCTCGGTAGAGCTCTTCCCCCACTCCCTCATGGAACTCAACTGCCGTTGGATAGGAAGTGTACCGGGGCCCAGGCCGATCGAAGCGCCGGACCGTTTCAATATCCACGGGAAACCGCGAGGCACTCATCTCCCCATCCCCTCTTTCCCCCTCATCCCGAGACCTTTCCTTCGGTCCATTCGTGAACGGAGTCTACGAGAAAAGCCAATGCGTCCGGATCGGTGGTCCGTTCGATCCCATGGCCCAGATTGAAGATGTGCCCAGGACGGTCTCCTGCCTCGTCCAGGACCCTGCGGATCTGGTTACCCAACTCTTCCCGGGGAGCGAAGAGGGCCGCTGGGTCCAGATTTCCCTGAACCGCCACGTTTGGGCCCAAAATCGTACGTGCGTCGGAGAGGGGTAGACGCCAGTCCACACCCAAGACGTGAGCCCCCGAAGCCTCTGCGTCTTTCAACAGGGTGGCGCCATGGTTGGGGAAGTAGATCACCGGAAGGCCGAGATCCTTCAACCCCTCGATGGTCCGCTTTACCGCCGGCAAGGCGAATTCACGAAACTCCCAGGGGCTCAGGAGTCCGACCCAGGAATCGAAGAGCATGAGGGCCTGAGCTCCCGCTTCGGCCTGGGCTCGCAGATACGCGATCATGGTATCGGCCAACTTCTCCAACAGCCTCGTCCCGGCCTCGGGCTGGCTGAAGAGGAAGGACTTGGCCCCGATGAAGGTCTTCGAACCCTGTCCCTCCACCGCGTAACAGAACAGGGTCCAGGGTGCGCCGGCGAATCCGATAAGGGGGGCCGTCGGGGGGAGCTCCTTCCGAAGGATGCCGATGGTCTCCATCACGAACGGGACCGTCTCGTGGGGGTCTGCCACATGGAGTCGATCCACGTCCTCTGGCGTTCGAACCGGGTTCCCGATGACGGGGCCGGGGGCAAAATCCAACTCGATCCCCATTCCCTCCACCGGGGTCATGATGTCGCTGAAAAGGATCGCAGCGTCCATACCGAAACGGCGGATGGGCTGGAGCGTTACCTCTGCGGCCAAATCCGGCGTCTTTGTCAGCGTGAGGAAGTCCACTTTCTCCCGGATGGCCCGGTACTCGGGAAGGTACCGGCCTGCCTGCCGCATGACCCAGACGGGGGTGTGGGGGACAGCCTTACCTCTGCAGGCATCCAGAAAGGGTGGAACATAGGTAGAATCGTGGATCCCTGACGGGGCGCTTTGGGTTGCCAGTGTTTCGCTGCTCCCGGCGACCGACCCCTGGTCGGGTCCACCATGGGGCTCCTGGGGTCGGTTTCTTTCGAGTGACTCGAACCCGCTCACGTTCTCGATCCCCTTCCGAACACTTCTTCCAGGACCCGGGCCGACGCATCCAGGGTAGCCTGGATGTCGGAGGTGGTGTGCGCCGTGGAGAGGAAAAGCGCCTCGAATGGGCTCGGCGCGAGGTAGAAGCCCTCTTCAAGCATCCCCCAGAAGAACGTTGTGAACGCCGCCTTGTCGGACTTGGCGGCACTGTACCAATCCGTCACCGGATCCGGCGTGAAAAAAAGAGAGGCCATGGACCCCACCCGGGTCCAGGTGAGGGGATACCCATTCTCTCCAATGAGCTTCAACACTCCTTCCTCCAGCTGGCGACCCCGGTCCTCGAGATCCTGGAAGACGAGGGGGTTCTCCTTCAGGAAACTGAGAGCAGCCTTTCCTGCAGCGGTGGCAAGAGGGTTTCCTGAGAGGGTACCGGCCTGATAGACGGGTCCGTCCGGCGCGATCTGTCGCATGAGGTCCTCTCGGCCCCCGTAGGCGCCCACCGGGAGTCCTCCCCCGATGACCTTCCCCATGGTGGTGAGGTCCGGCGTTACACCGAAGAGCTCCTGGGCACCCCCGGCTGCCACCCGGAACCCGGTCATGACCTCATCAAAGATGAGGACCGCCCCTTCCTTGGAGCAGATTTCCCTGAGCCCCTCCAGGAACCCCTCCACCGGGGGCACACATCCCATATTCCCAGCCACCGGCTCAACGATGATGCAAGCGATCTGGCCTGGGTTGGCGTCGACGAGGGACTGGACCGAGGCAAGGTCATTGTAGTCCGCCACGAGCGTGTCCTGGGCCGCTCCCTCGGTAACGCCGGGGCTAGAAGGCACCCCCAGGGTGGCGGCCCCGGAGCCGGCCTCGACCAGAAATGCGTCTGCATGGCCGTGGTACCCCCCACGGAATTTGACCATCTTCGACCGGCCCGTTGCGGCCCGGGCCAACCGAACGGCACTCATGGTGGCCTCGGTCCCCGAGTTCACGAGCCGAACCACCTCCACCGAGGGGACCATCTCCACCACCAGCTCGGCCAACTCGATCTCCCCCGTGGTGGGAGCCCCGAAAGAGGTTCCGTTCCTCAGGGCTTCATAGACCCCTCGTTTGATTCCGTCCTGGTTATGGCCCAGGATCATGGGGCCCCACGATCCCACGAAATCCAGGTACTCGTTACCGTCCGCATCCCAAACCCGGGGTCCCTGGGACCGAACGATGAAGAGAGGGTCCCCTCCCACGCTGCCAAAGGCACGAACCGGACTGTTCACTCCTCCGGGTATCGTTTCCTTGGCTCGCTGAAAGAGCTTTTGGCTCAGTTCATTCTTCGGCATTACTTCTCCTCCAACCACCGGGCGAGGTCCTTACCGTAGTAGGTGAGGATCATGTCGGCTCCGGCTCGCTTGATGCTCAGGAGACTCTCCATGGCCACGCGTTTCTCATCCACCCACCCCTTCTCTGATGCCGCCTTGATCAGGGCGTACTCCCCGGATACCTGATATGCCGCCGTCGGCAGGCCAAAGGCCTCCTTCACGCGGTGGATGATGTCCAGGTAGGCACCAGCCGGCTTCACCATGACGACATCTGCACCTTCCTCGATGTCCAGCTCCACCTCACGCAACGCCTCTTCCGCGTTGGCCGGGTCCATCTGGTAAGCCTTCCGGTCTCCGAAGGCCGGAGCCGACTGGGCCGCATCCCGGAAAGGCCCGTAGAACGCCGATGAGTACTTGGCCGCATACGAGACGATGGGTGTATCGAGGTATCCAGCCTCATCGAGCGTTTCCCGAATGGCCCAGACCCGGCCATCCATCATGTCGGAGGGCGCCACCGCATCCGCACCCGCCTGAGTGTAGACCAGGGCAGCCTGGGCCAGGAGATCGAGGGTCGTATCATTTTCGACCTCCCCTGCCTCCGTGAGGAGGCCACAGTGTCCGTGGTTGGTGTACTCGCACATACAAACGTCGGCCCAAACCAGAAGGTTCGGGACGGACTTCTTGATGGCCCGGATGGCTTGGGGAACCAGTCCCTGCGGGTTGTAGCCCTCGCTGCCGCCAGGGTCCTTATCCTTTTCATCGGGAACGCCAAAGAGGATGATGGCGGGGATGCCAAGGCCATGAATCTCCTCGGCTTCCTTCACGATCTCGTCCACAGAAAGTTGGAAGACACCCGGCATGCTCCTCACCGGATTCCGAACGCCCTCGCCAGGAACGATAAAGAGCGGAACAATCAGATCATCCACCGAGAGAGCGGTCTCACGGACCATGCGCCGCCAGGATTCGTTCTTCCGAAGCCGCCTGGGGCGCTGGGTTGGGAATGCCATGGTAGGTGTTGCCTTTCTATGGGTAAAGTTTCCTTCGTCTTCTCAGTCACCGAGGTCGACCCCAAGGGCCGCCTCCGCCAAACCTTCCAGGGTGGCATCGGATGCCACCTGAACTCTCTCCCAACCGGCGGAGCGGAGGGCGTCGGCCGTCGTGGCACCCAAAGCGGCCGCCGGAACAGCTCCCGCCAGGCGGAGGAAGAGCTCTTCCCCCACACCCGTCCTCAATCCCTCCATCGCCGAAGGGCTAGCGAAGGTGACCACCTGCACCTCCCCGCCCTCGAACGCAGCCGCGCAGGCCTCCCGATCCATGGGGAGGTTGACCATCTGGTACGCGGTCACCTGGACGACTCTGGCTCCGAGAGCCTCGAGACCCCGGGGAAGGGTGTCCCTTGCGATGGCGCTGGCGGGAAAAAAAACAAGGGCCCCAGCCCCGTCCCCAGCGACCTCGAACTCCCTCACCAACCCTTCCCCAGATGGCTTCTCCGGGACCCGATCTACGGGCCATCCCCCGGCAAGAAGGTCTTTCGCCGTGGATGGTCCTACCGCCGCCATCTTCACACCCGGGGGAGGTTCCGGGATCCGACTCACCACTGCGTCGACTGCACGAGGCGAGGAAAAACAGATCCAATCAAAGGCCTCGAGACCCTCCAGAGCCTCGAAAAAAGGCGCCGGGTCCTCGGGGGGTGCGAAGGCAATGCTACCCCATTGGAGGACCCGGGCTCCACGCGCACGGAGGATCTGGGTCAGCGGCCCATCGGCTCCTTCACCCCGGGTGATGGCGATCCCGCGGGCCTGAGTGTCAGCCGCCACCGCCTTCCTTTCGGATCCGGTCCAGAATGTCCGCTCCCCCCCGGGCCAAGAGGTCCCCGGCCAGGGCGACTCCAAGTCTTTCTGGATCTTCCGAAGACCCCGAAGTCTCCCCCTCTACCGATGTCGCCCCATCCACGGAGCAGACCACGGCTCTCAAATGAAGTCCCTCCCCGACGGGTTCTGCGAAGGCCCCGACCGGGACGTGGCACCCACCCTCGAGGGTTCTGAGGAGCGCGCGTTCGGCGCTGGTGGCAAGGCGGGTGGGTGCATCGTCCAGGGCTTCCACCCACCGGGCCACGGCTTCATCCTGAGAACGGATCTGGATACCGATGGCACCCTGGGAAACGGCGGGGAGGAACCGCTCAAAGGGAAGGAAGGAAGAAATGCGGTCTTCCATCCCGAGGCGTTTTACCCCGGCGGCGGCGAGAACGATTGCGTCGTACCCACCTTCGTCCAACTTCCGGATTCGGGTCGGGACATTTCCTCGCAACTCCACCAGTCGAAGGTCGGGTCGCCAGCGAGCCAGGAGGGCCCGCCGCCGAAGGCTGGAGGTCCCCACCCTGGCCGCGTTGGGAAGATCCTCCAGGGATTCGGTCCCACCAGCAATGAGCGCATCCCGGGGATCCTCCCGTTTCAGGATCGATCCCAACGCCAACCCCGGCGGCATTTCCGTGGCCAGATCCTTGAGAGAGTGGACAGCCAGATCCACCCGATCCGTCAGTAGGGCCTCCTCGATCTCCTTCGTAAAGAAGGCCTTTCCCGGTACCTGTGACAGCGGGACGTCTTGAATCCTGTCCCCTTCGGTCTTGATGAGAACCAACTCCGGCTCTGGAGCCCCGGGAAGGGCGCGGAGCGCGGAGGCCACGTGCTCGGCCTGCCAGCGCGCGAGAGCCGAGGCCCGAGTGCCGATACGGAGTGGTCTATCCTCCGGCATCAGGAATCGTCCTCTTCCGTGTCCTTTTCCTTCTCCCCACCGTCCTCTTCTTTCCCTCCGGAATAGGCTTCCACGTCCAACTCGAACAACTCCTGAATGGCCACGAGCTTATGCAAGCCATGGCTGCTGGACGGCTCCACCTTTCGGATCCGGGTCGTGGGTTGATGCAGGAGCTTGTTCAGGAGAGCCCTGGTGTACTCCTGGAGCGCCTCACGATCGGAGGGGTGGAAGTTCTTCGCCCGCTTCTGGATCTCCTCCCCGGCAATCTCCTCGAAACGACCCCTGAGTGCCCTGATAACCGGAACCATCTCCAGGGAGTCGTACCAGGCAAGGAACCGGTCGACCTCTTCAGCCACGATCCCCTCCACCTTTGGGATTTCTTTCCTTCTTCGTGCACGGTTCTGGTCGGCAATACTCTTCAAAGCGTCCAGGTCATAAAGGAACACCCGGTCCAGCTCCCCTACCCCCGGGTGAATGTTCCGAGGGTTGGAGATGTCCACGAGGACCTTTGGACCGCGAGCAGATCGTTTGAGGACCCTCGACATGCGAGGGCGATCGAGGATCGGCTCTGGAGCCCCGGTGGCCACCACGATCACTCGTGCCTCGGCGAGGGCCTCGTCCATCTCCTCCCACGGCACGGCGCGCCCCCCCAGCTCCTGAGCCAGCCCTTCGGCCTTCTCAAAGGTCCGGTTCACCACCGTGAGAGATTGGGGGTGGGCATCGGAGAAGTGCCTCGCAGCCAACGCTCCGGTTTCCCCGGCGCCGATGACCATTACCGCACGTTTCTCCAGGCCATCGAAGATCTTCTGGGCCATCTCCACCGCGGCAAACGCCACGGAGACGGTCCCCCGGCCGATCTCCGTCTCGGTCCTGGCACGTTTTCCGACATGGACGGCAGTGTTGAATAGCCGCGTCAGAAGGGCTCCCGCGGCCCGGTGGGTTTCTGCTAGATCGAAGGCGTCTTTAACCTGGCCCAGGATCTGGGGTTCTCCCACCATCAGCGAGTCCACCCCCGCCGCTACCCTGAACAGGTGACGAACCGTCTCCCGGCCTTTCCAGCTATACGTGTACTTGCCGTTATTCAGATGGAGGACGCCCTTGTGAAGGTAGAGGGCCTCCCGAAGCGCGTGGTCCGCCGCCTCCCGGTCACGAGTAAGTGCGTAGAATTCGGTGCGGTTGCAGGTGGAAAGAACCGCAAGTTCAGGAATGACCTCATGGAGCTCCCGGAGATAGGAATAGAAGGTCCCCATCTCGTCAGGGCCCAGCTGGATCTGGTCTCGCACCTCCGCCGGAGCGGTCTTGTGGTTGGCGCCGAGGACGAAGAGATCCATTGGCACTACGAGAACTGGTGGAATGAGGGGAGCACAAGGTTCACAGCCAGAGAAGTCCCCACCATCAGGAAGAATGCCACCAGGGAGAGGTAAGCCAGCTGTCGGTTTGGCCAGCGGAGGAGGTACCGCCCCCCCAGCGTCACGCCGTACAACGCCCAGAGGGCCAGTGTCAGGAGGAATTTGGGATCGGTATAGAAGTTCCCAGCCAGCTGGCCCGAGGAGGTTAGCCCATCCGCCCAGATGCTACCCAGGATGGAGGCCAAAGTCAGGCCCACCCACCCCAGGAGGATCGCACCCAGGTTCAATCGGGATAGGGTCTCCAGAGTCGGCAACCGCCGGAAGATCAGTCCGACCCGGTGCTTCTTCAGCTCCCGATAGAGCATGATGTACATGGCCCCATAGACGGCGGCCACCGAAAAAGCGACGTACCCCACGAGGGCGGTGACCACGTGGACGCCAAAGAGTGGAGATCGGAGGATCTCGGCCACCTCTCTGGAATGGGTCACGAAAGCACTGGAGAGGATCTGGAAGAAGAGGACGGGCACAAGGAGGAAGATCCCCGTGGCCTGATCCTTCCACCGCCACTCCAGGGCCAGGTAGACCACGACCATGGCGAAGGCCACCACAGTGAACCCCTCCCAGGCATTGGCCACCGGTACATGCTTGAAGGAAAGGGTACAGAGGATGAGGTAGATCAGGTGAGCGCCAGCCACGACCAGGGTGAAGGGAGTGGCGAGTTTCCGCGCCCAACCCGGTGAGTCCAGAAACACGACCAGATAGGCCAGTGCCGCAAGAAGGTACCCCAGCGGTAGAAGGATGTTGAGGAGTTGCAGGGCTGTGAGCACGGGCCTTCGATCCCCTTTTTTTCCCCGATTTTGCCAATCCCGAGTCCACACGATATCGCGTGGCGGAACGCCGACGTTTTCAACTCCGAGCGACCCTTGGACGCGAGCCCAATCCCATGGCTGGCCAGGGGACAAGCCTCATGCATCGGCG
>CBDUAX010000206.1:0-7858 GCA_965365235.1 uncultured bacterium | reverse complement strand
TAGGGGTGGCCCTCCGGGAATAGGAGCTTGTCGATGACGTAGGAGGTCTGACCATAGGGTCGATTATCCACCCCCTGCCGTTTCTCGTTTTGCACCACGCCTTGCTGGTTCAGGAAGGCTTCCGTCGTCACCGTGGGAAGGAGGTAGCCCATCCGGTCCGACTCCAACCAGAGGACCATTTCCAGAGCATTCTTCGGGACCACCTCGAAATAGATGGTCTGGTCGGAGGATGTTCCGCCGTTCAGCATCCCGCCGGCCGCCGGGATGCTCTGAATGAAGACGCCTTCCGGGGCATGCTGGGAGGACTGGAACATCATGTGCTCGAAGAGGTGGGCGAACCCCGTCTTTCCAACCTCTTCCCGGCTGGACCCCACATGATAGAGGATGGCCACGGCTGTGACCGGGTCGGACCGGTCCTCATGGAGGACCACTGTGAGTCCGTTGTCGAGCTGGTATTGTTCGTAGGCTATGTTGAACTCGGGCCCGCCGGCTTCACAGTTCGACAGAGCCGGTAGCAGGAGCAGGGCGCCCATCAGCGCCGTGGATCTTGGGAATCGCATGGTCCCCCCTGTGATATCCGAAAAAGTACCGGATCGGTTTCGGACTCTTCTCAACGATGGAATGGTTTATTGTGTGGCCTGGCCTGACGCCCCGCCAGAGATTCTTTTGGTTTTTGGCCACTCAGGTCTTTGGTGGGAGAGCCGACCGAGCTCCCTTTTTTTCTTCTACGTCTCGGCTTTCCAGTCGGGACCACCCGTTTCCGAAACGATGAGCGGCTTCTTTTGAAGGACAGGGCGTGACTTTTCTTCTCTTCTTCCTGGCCCTTTGGGTGGGGTTCCTGGCGGTGGAGGCTTTCCGTCTCCGCCAATGGAAGAAGTCCATTCCTCTTCGGATCGGCGTAACCGGTACTCGGGGGAAGTCCTCGGTGGTCAGGATGCTGGCGGGGGTGCTTCGGGAGGACGGTTGGAAGGTCGTGGCCAAAACCACCGGTGTCGAGGCAACCCTGATCCTTCCGGACGGAGCTCAGCGTCCGCTCCCGAGGAAGGGTCGGCCTTCCATTCTCGAACAGATAAACACCGTGGGGTTGGCCGCGCGGTTGGGGGTGGACGCAATGGTAACGGAGGTCATGAGCGTACATACCGAAACCCGGAGGGTGGAGTGCCAACGAATTCTCGACCCCCACCTGGTCCTTCTCACCAACTTCCGCGTGGACCATCTGGAGGCTCAGGGCAGCACCAGAGAAGAGGTGGCAGAGACGCTCTCCCTTGACGTTCCCGGGGGAGCCCTTGTCCTGGTACCTGAGGAGGAGATGGAGGAAGCCTTCCGGAAGCGGGTGAGAGCCCGAGGGGGGCGAATCCAGACTGTTCCGATCCGGGAGGAGGGAGATCCGATGGAGCCCGGAAGTCTGGCTCTGTTTCAACGTAACCTCGAGCTGGTCCGGGCCGCTGCCACGGAGCTGGAAGTGGAGGTCGAAGCGGTGGAGAGAGGACTTCAGGGAGTTGGATTGGAGCTGGGGTCTTTGCGGGCATGGGAGTACCCCACCTCCGGATCGGGCCCGGTCTTCAGGGTCGTAAGCTCCTTTGCGGCCAACGATCCCGAATCCACTTTATTGGCTTTGGATATGGTTCAAGCCGAACCACTAGGGGGAGCGAGTCGGGAAGATGAAAAACCGATGGGCCTTTTGGCGTTGAGGGGGGATCGGGGCGACCGGAGCCTCCTTTGGGGGGAAGCGCTTTCCGGGGGCGCACTCCATCGGTTTCAGGTCCTCTTCGTTCACGGTCTCCACGCCGAAGCTTTACGAAAAAAGCTCGATCGGTCCCAGGGGCCGCCGGTGGTGGTGGTCCGGGAGAAAGACGCCGGGCGGATCATGAAGACCATCATGGGCTTTCCCACCCCCTCGGCCGATTTGGCCAACCCCCGGGCCCGGACCCTCTTCGGGTTCGGGAACATCGGTGGGGTAGGGGAGCGACTGGTCCAACACTGGAACGCCCTGGGCCGGCCGATACCCCTCCCTCTCTCGGCGAGGCCAGGGGGCGAAGAGGGCCCGCCCGGGGCTGTCGGGGCCGAAGCGCCCAAGGGAAGGGTGGAAGGACCAACCGAACGACAGGGACAAGACCATGGGTCTTGAGCTGCCCTTTCTCGGCCTCCTACTCTCTCTGGCGTTCATCGCCCTTACCGGTGTGTATCCGGGCGGAATCATCGTTCCGAGCTACCTGGTCCTCTTTCTTGGCCAGCCTCAACGACTCGTTGGCACCCTGGCCGCCGCGGTCCTCACCTGGCTGATCTACCTTCTCGCCTCCCGCTGGTTGATCCTTTTCGGGCGCCGCCGGTTTGCCTTCCTCATCCTGGTGGGGGGGCTCTGGGCCCTTTTCTGGCAAACGGTGATCCCTGCCGCCTTCCCTACCTCGGTGGAGTTTTCGGTCATCGGGTGGGTGATCCCGGGACTCATCGCAAACCATCTCGAACGGCAGGGTGTCGTCCTGACCCTGTCCTCCCTGGCACTGGTAACCGTCTTGCTGGGGTGGGTGGGAAGGATTCTGGTCCTCGGATGAAGGCGGGGCCTGGTCGTTCCTATCGGAAGAAGCTGCGGAGGAGGTGTGGGACGGTCCGGATCGGGAAGGCACTCCACAGCTGGATCGTCCGGGCAGGGATGGTGAGCCTGGTGGCCTGGACCTCCCTTGAATTTATTTCTCCACGGCCCCTTATCCCCTGGACTCCGGCGATGCATGCAGCGGCTGAAGGGATGGCCGATGGGCTGGAGGTAACGCGTGCTTTCTGTCGGGACCAGGAGATTCCGGTGGACCCGGCTCTGGACCCGAACCACACCTGCCTCATCGGGCCCCGGTACACTCCACTCTTCACCTCACTGGGCCAACTGGAAGCCAAACGTACATCCTTGAACCCGGATGTGGCCGGGCTGCTGGCTTTTCTTCTCCAGCAGGCAGGGGTGGGGGTTGGAGACACCGTCGCCGTTGGGGCCTCGGCTTCCTTTCCGGGCCTCCTCCTGGCGGCCCTGGCTGCGATCCGGGCTCTGGAGGCTCATCCGGTCACCATTCTTTCCCTCGGCGCATCCTCCTACGGAGCCACCAGGCCGGATCTGACGCTTCTTGACCTTTATGGGATCTATCGGATGGTTGGCCTCACCGACTCCGCCCCTGTGGCTGTTTCCTTTGGGGGGAGTCGTGATGTGGGATCCGAGCTGGACGTCGAGGTGCGCGAAAGACTCGAGGCGGCCGTGGCCGAGGCCGGAGTTCCTCTCCTCCTGGAGGGGGACTTGCCGGTGAATGTCGCCTGGAGATTGGAGGCCTACGGGAATCCGGCGGTCTTCGTGAACATCGGAGGGGGAGAGGCAAATCTGGGCACCAGCCCCAAGGTTCTGGGTCTGGCCCCGGGTCGGGTCGAACTTCACCCGGGCGACAGCCTCCCTCCTCCCCCCCAACGTGGTGTTCTTTATTCCATGTTGGAGAAAGGGATTCCGGCCCTTCACCTCCTCAACCTTCGGGGCCTGGCGCTCCGCTATGGCCTTCCGTGGGACCCTCTCCCACTCCCCGATCCGGGCACGACCCAACTGGTGGATCCCGAGGCACACCCCGGTTGGCTCTTCTGGGTCCTGACCTCCTGTTATCTGGGGCTTCTTGTGTTGATGGCAAATCCCATCAGGGCCGTCTCCAGACGAAGCTGACCCACCGGGGACCTCGCCGGAAATCAGGCGGCAACGGCCCCGGAAAGGCCGGTGCCGGTTGAGGGCCGACGGATCCGGGATTCCTCATGAACCAGTGCGGGCAAGGCCTTCATCCCCTACTTTCCCCCAGCACTCGTGAAACGAATCACACAGGGAGGTTGGACTATGATGCGACACGGCCAAAGGACCCTCGGGTTGGCTGCTACCGCATTGCTTCTTCTCGGGGGAAGCCGCCCCCTGGAGGGCCAAGATGCCCCCCTCACTGCCGAGCTTCCCGCGCTTCTCACGTCCTGTGGTCAAAGCCCAGGACCGACCCGGCTTCAGTTTTTTTTGAACCGGCTCGAATTGGACCATGAGTTTCTGGACATGGCCACTGCCCAGACGCTGGCTGAAAGGGCGGCTTCCGGGAACCCGGTGAAGACCCTCATCATCGTCACCGGTGCCAGTCTGAAGGGGATGGGTGCAGCGGGGGTTTCCATGCGAGAGGAGTTGATAAGGACCGAGGCTCTGATCGCGGAGGCCAAACGTCTGGGCATCACCATCATCGGAGCCCATGTGGAGGGTATGGCCAGACGAGCTCAGGGGGCGGCGGCGGGGGACAACTCCGACGAACAGTCCATCGATGCCGTCATGCCCCACTCGGACCTTCTCATCGTGCGACAGGACGGGGACGAGGACCGCCGGTTCAGCATCATCTCCGAGACCTTGGGAATCCCCCTCATGCTCTTCGAGAAGAATATGGAGATGGGGACCGTTCTCGAGAGCATTTTCAACCGGTAGGGTCGGAGCTTGAGGGGGCGGGGGCCCCGGGGAGTCTCGGATGAGCTTCTCAGGTTGGGTGTCTGAGTTTTGAACATGTTTGCCCAGGCCGGTATCGTCCTTGGGGTCATGGTTTTCGTATACATCGGCGCCAAGGGATTCAAGCTCTCCACCGAGCTTGCCATGTTCGCGGCGGCTCTGGGCGGGGCTCTGGCGGGAGGCTTCGGCCTACCCCCTCGGCACATCGCCGAAGGGGCCATGACCTACCTGGACATCAACCTCATCTTCATTACCGCCACCCTCTTCATGAACATCCTGAAGGAATCCGGGGGTGTGGCCTACACTGTCAGGGGCATCCTCACCCGCTTCTACAGGAGTCGAACGCTCCTGGTGATCCTTCTGACCCTCCTTCTCCTTTTGCCGGGTGCCCTCACCGGGGCAGGGAGTGTCACAGTCCTGATCACGGGCGGGATGGTCGCCATCGTCCTGGAGACCATGGGTGTC
Organism: uncultured bacterium; assembly: GCA_965365235.1. Lineage (GTDB taxonomy): Bacteria > Gemmatimonadota > Gemmatimonadetes > Longimicrobiales > Gaopeijiaceae > CBDUAX01. The sequence continues at coordinate 2,913 of CBDUAX010000206.1, read as the reverse complement.
TCTCGTGTGAGGACGGCGGCTATCGTATTCATCATTGCCGGACTCAGCGCCGCGGCGCCACCCGTGAGCCTCTGGGCCATGATGACGGCTGCCGGCGTGAACATGCCCTATGTGGGGTTCTTTTGGCCGCTCCTTTTGCCCTGCGTCCTTCTCTCCCTCATCACCATCTTCCTTCTGGGTTGGAAAGGGGAGAGGATCGACCTCGAGAAGGCCTTGCGAGAACTCCCGAAACCTCCGGAGGGAATGGGCTGGCTCAGAGTCCTCCTCCCCTTCCTCGTGTTCGGAGGCCTCATCTTCATCGGGCGTCAATGGCCGCACAATACCCCCGTCATCGGCCTTCCTTTGATGTTTTTGGCAGCAGCTGCCACCTCGTTCCTCCTTTCGCCGGTCCGCCTGCAGCTATTGAGAATCTCCCGGGAAACCATGGAGCAGCTCCTGCCCCTTATCGGCACACTGACCTGTGTTGGAGTTCTGGTGCAGATCATGACCCTTACCGGGGCCAGGGGACTGTTGGCTGTGACGGCCGTGACCCTTCCGGTCGCCCTGGTGTTCGCCACGCTCTTCGTGGTCCTCCCGGTCTCGGAGGCGGTTCTCATGTGGGGGGCTGCACCGGTTCTCGGCGTTCCTCTGGTCTTGCTCTTCAACAACATCGGATTGAACCCGATCGTGGCCCTGGCTGGAATGAGCATGATTTGGCCGCTGGGTGACGCCCTTCCGCCCACGGCCATCATCGGGCGGCTGACGGTGGATGTGGTAGGGTACCGAGACCGATACATGGATTTTCTGAGAGCCTGCCTGGTGCCGGCCATCGTCATCATGATCGTAGGCACCCTGATGGTGATCTACAGCTCCCGCCTTTCCTTCCTGACCGGATTCTAGAGAGGAGGAAGAGATGACGATTCTGCAAACAGGGATTTCCTTCCTCTACTACGTGCTGGTGGCCTTCGTCTCGATCCTCCTGGTCTGGAACCTCGTGCGAAGCGAGAAGTGGGAGGAGGAGGTTGTCCTGGTCATCGTTCTGGTCCCTTTCCTCCTCCGGCTCTTCGGGTTGAAATGAGATGATGGCTCGCAAGCTCGTGGTCTCGGCGCTTGGTCTGGCCCTCCTTTTCACCTCGGGGCTGAGCTTCTACAACCACCGGCATTTGGAAGAAACGGTGGTCCTCTCCTCTGGAGTCACCGAGGTGAAGAAGCTCTCGGACTACTGGGACGGCATCGAGGGCACTATCAACGACTGCAACGTCTACATCCTGGATGGCGAAGAGCCCGGTGCCACCATGTTCGTCATGGGAGGCACACACCCCGAGGAGCCGGCGGCCCGGCTGGCGGCTTGGATCATGGCGGAGAACGCCGTGATGGAAGCGGGGCGACTCATCGTGGTATTGAGCGGCAACCGGAGCGCCACGACCGTCACGCGGTTGGGTGGCGCCTATCCGCCAGACTTCAGCATCGAGACAGAGTGGGGTGAACGGACCTTCCGAATGGGGGATCGGTGGGCAAATCCTTTGGATCAGTGGCCCGATCCTGAAGTCTACATCCACTATCCCAGTGGCCAGTACCTTGCGTACGTAGATATCAGGAACCTGAACCGGGCCTGGCCTGGCCGCGCCAACGGTTCCCTTACCGAACGCACCACCTTCGCATTCATGGAGCTGATTCGACACGAAGATGTCGACATCTACGTCGATCTCCACGAAGCGGAGCTTCAGTACCCGGTAATCAGCACCATCGTGGCCCACGACAGGGGTGAAGAGCTGGCCACTTTCGTTTCGATGATGCTCTCGGATATGGAATTCAACATGGGGATGGAATATTCCCCAAAGAATCTCCACGGCCTATCGCATCGAGAGGTCGGGGACTTTTCAAATGCGGTCTCCCTTCTGTTCGAAGCCCCGGAGCCATTCCTGGATGCCACGAGAGGCCGGACCACCCGTGAGCAGCTCCTGACGGGGAAGGACGAGTTCGTCGTGAAGGCCGGCGAGGCCGGGCTTCTCTTCGAGCAGATCGACGAGACCGGATGGCCGATGGAAAAGCGGGTTGGACGCCATACTTCAACCCTGCTCATGACCATGGAAAGCTGGACCGAGCTGAACCCCGAGAAGCCTTTGGTGTGCACGGGCGTGCCGCGGTACGACGAGATCCTGGTGGCGGGTGTGGGACGCTGGTTGAAGGATCCGGACTCCGTGCGTCCTGATCGCGTCGTCGTCGAATAGCCCGCCCAAGGGGCTTCCCGGAGCATCCGAAAAGTCACCGATAGGCCCACATCAACGTTGAGGGGCCTTCAACAAAGGAAGGAAGGAGAAATCCTGTGAGACGTCTTGTGAGCGAAAAGGCACTCAGCGGCTGGCTAGTCGTCCTGGCACTGCTGATGGCGGGTGGGGCTTCGCAAGTGGGAGCTCAATCCCTGGAGCAGCTCTACACCGGGCCGGTCTGCGAAAACCCATCCGAGGATGGCTCAGGTTGTGGGTGTGGTGCACCCGATTCGGACTGTGGATGCACCAGTATCCAGGTCGGGAAGCTAGCCTCCACCGATGGATCGGTGATGACGGCCCATTCGTGCGATGGGAACTACCGGACCTGGCTCCAGGTTGAGCCCCGGAAGGAATTCCCAACTGGATCGGTAAAGCCCATCCACTGGGGCCTCCTCCATACGGAGACACCCTGGGACCTCCAGGGGATGGATCTGAAGGGGACGATCCCTCAGGCCGAGCAGACCTATGCCTTTTTCAACGTCGCCTACCCGGCCATGAACGACCTCGAATGGGACCTCGACGCCCCGAACCGGGAGCTCGCCGAGTTCTGCAAGGAGAAGGGCATTCCATTCCTGTCGCTCGAACCCCTGTTCCGGCAGAACCTGGAGGACACGGGCGAGCGCATGCACTGGGAATTCGACGGTCACTGGAACCAGCGCGGCAA
>CBDUAX010000205.1:0-7888 GCA_965365235.1 uncultured bacterium | reverse complement strand
CCGTGGGGCTTTCCCGGATGGCGCGGTTGGTCAAGGAGCGGATGTCCATCAACACCGACCCCGAGAAGGTCAACATCGATGACCTGGTGAATGCTCGGACGGTGTCTGCCGTGATCCAGGCCTTCTTCGGATCCAGCCAGCTCTCCCAGTTCATGGACCAGACCAACCCTCTGGCCGAGATGACCCACAAGCGTCGTCTGTCCGCCCTCGGGCCCGGCGGCCTGACACGGGAACGGGCCGGGTTCGAGGTCCGGGACGTCCACTATTCCCACTATGGACGGATGTGCCCCATCGAGACCCCGGAAGGTCCGAACATCGGGCTCATTACTTCCCTCACGACCTACTCTCGCATCAACGAGCTGGGGTTTGTAGAGACCCCCTACCGGAAGGTGGTCAAGGGTAAGGTCACGAATCACCTCGAATGGCTTTCCGCCAACGAAGAGGAAGAGGTTCGGATCGCTCAGGCCAACGCACCACTGAACGACGATGGGACCTTCAAGAACGAGTTCGTTCTATGTCGAGAGCGGGGTGACTTCCCCCTCCTGAAGCCTGACGTCATCGACTATATGGACGTGGCTCCTGACCAGCTGGTCAGTGTGGCTGCGGCGCTGATCCCCTTCCTGGAGCATGACGACGCGAACCGGGCTCTGATGGGGTCCAACATGCAAAGGCAGGCCGTGCCCCTCCTCCACACCGATGCGCCCCTGGTGGGAACCGGTCTGGAAGCGAAGGTGGCCCGTGACTCCGGTGCCGTGATCACGGCCCGCCGGGGTGGGGAAGTCGTCCACGTCACGGCCGACGAGATCGTTGTGGACACGGGATCGGTGAAGCCGGGGAAGACGGAACAGCCCCTGGCCAAGCTGGCCCAGTTCGACCGCTATCGGCTGAAGAAATTCTGGCGGACGAACCAGGATACGGCCATCAACCAGCGGCCTCTGGTTCGGAAGGGCCAGGAAGTGGGCCCTGGGGACATCATCGCCGACGGGCCCTCCACCGACCATGGGGAGCTGGCGCTGGGACGGAACGTCCTCTGCGCTTTCATGCCCTGGTACGGCTACAACTTCGAGGATGCCATCGTCATCAGCGAAAAGCTGGTGCGGGAGGATGTGTACACCTCCATCCACATCCAGGAGTTGGAGCTCCATGTCCGGGACACCAAGCGAGGGATGGAAGAGATCACCCGAGAGATCCCCAACGTGGCGGAGGAGAGCCTGGTGGATCTCGACGAGCGGGGCATCGTCCGCATCGGAGCCCGGGTCAAGAGCGGGGACATCCTGGTGGGCAAGATCACGCCCAAGGGTGAGACCGAGCTGAGCCCGGAAGAGAAACTTCTCACGGCCATCTTCGGGGAGAAGGCCAAGGACGTGAAGGACTCGTCTCTGCGCCTGCCTCCGGGTATGACCGGCACCGTCATCGACGTGAAGATCTTCTCTCGACGAATCGATGACCCCCTCCTCGAGAAGGAGCACGGCGGAAAGATCGGTGAGCTACGCTCAGAGGAGCGGGAGGAGATCGGACGAATCACCGATGCCCGGGACGAAGAGCTGAAGGAGATCCTGCACCTTCAGACGGTGGCACTCTGTCTGAAGAAGGGAACGGTGGAGCCGCTCCTGAAGGAAGGGACGAAGGTCACGAAGGAACTGGCTGCGGACCTCGACTTCAAGGATATCGACCTCACCACGCTGAAGGTTCAGAACAAAGCAGCCAGCGAACGAGCCCGCAGGGTCATCGATGAGGCCCAGCGCCGTATCGATCGGGTCCGGGAGAAGACGGAAGAGCAGATCGACAAGGTATTCCAACCCGACGAGCTCCCCCCGGGTGTTGTTCAGCTGGTGAAGGTCTATATCGCCGAGAAGCGAAAGATCTCGGTGGGGGACAAGATGGCTGGACGCCACGGAAACAAAGGCATCATCGCTCGGATTGCGCCGGAGGAGGATATGCCCTTCCTCCCGGACGGCACGCCCGTGGAGATCGTCCTGAATCCCCTTGGCGTTCCGTCTCGGATGAACGTGGGGCAGATCCTCGAAACCCATATGGGGTGGGCCGCTCAGATTATGGGGTTCGAGGCCAAAACTCCTGTCTTCCAGGGGGCTTCGGAGGATGAGATCGGTGCCCTTCTGAAGATCGCCGGTGCGACCTGGGCCAAGGGCGCCTTGCTTCGCACGCCAGTGGAGCCGGCCCTGAACGCCGAGGAGATCGAGCATCTTCTGGATGCCATCCAGGTGGTGGGTGGCCCCAGGGCAAGGTCGTTGGCGAAGAAGACGGCTGCAGGGGATGACAACGGAGGAGATGGGTTCAACCAGGGCATCGGGAAACCCCTCGACTCCTATTGTGTCCCGGGCCTGGACAAGCACAAGAAGGGCAAGGCCGCACTCCAGAAGGTGAAGGACTTCGTCGTGGAGACGGGGAGCCTGGTGGCCGAAGCCCGAGGCGAGAAGCTGAAAGACATCTTCCCGGCGGTGGCTTCGCTGGGTCGGAAGAAGACTCTCAAGGAGGGCCTCGATGAAGCCATCCTCGAGATCCTCGCCTCCGCAGAGATCCTGGCAAGCGGGAAAGCTTGGTTGAAGGATGGCCGGAATGGACGTCGATTCGACTTCCCGGTGACCGTCGGCGCCATCTACATGCTGAAACTCTCCCACCTGGTGGATGACAAGATTCACGCCAGGAGCATCGGACCCTACTCCCTCGTCACGCAGCAACCCCTGGCTGGGAAGGCTCAGTTCGGCGGGTAGCGGTTCGGGGAGATGGAGGTTTGGGCATTGGAGGCATACGGGGCGGCCCACACCCTCCAGGAGATTCTCACGGTGAAGTCCGACGACGTCACCGGGCGATCCAAGGTCTACGAGGCCATCGTGAAGGGAGAAAACCTCCCCGAACCCGGGATTCCGGAGAGCTTCAACGTGTTGGTGAAGGAGCTTCAGGCGCTTGGGTTGTCCGTGACCCTGGGCCGCGAAGAGTAGGTTGGAATGCCGAAATCGGTGCATGCCGGCGTTTGGCTCCGGGCGGGTCGTTGCGGCGTACTGTTCTGTACGCCTCACTCCTCGTCCTTGCCAGCCTTGGCCCGCATCCGATTTGGGCATCCCTGGTAGGACCAGAAACAACATTTTCGACACCCTCTAGAGAAAACGGGTGCTTAACGCATGATCGATTTTCCCAGGGCCAGAGACACCAACTCCGCTGACTTCGACTTCATGCAGCTCAGGATCGCCTCTTCGGAGGAGATACGAGGCTGGTCGTTTGGTGAGGTCACCAAGCCGGAGACCATCAATTACCGCTCGTTCAAACCCGAGCGGGATGGATTGTTTTGTGAGCGGATCTTCGGGCCCGTGAAGGACTGGGAGTGCCACTGCGGAAAGTTCAAGCGAATCCGCTTCAGGGGGCACGTCTGTGACCGCTGCGGGGTGGAAGTCACCCTCTCGAAGGTCAGGCGGGAGCGGATGGGGCACATCGAGCTGGCGGTGCCCATCGTTCACATCTGGTTCTTCAAGACCCTCCCCAGCCAGTTGGGTTACCTGTTGGGTATCACCCTCCGGGACCTGGAGAAGGTCATCTACTATGCCTCGTATGTGGTAACGAACCCCGGGGCTCAGGAGGTCGAATTCCTGGACCTCCTGGACGAGGACGAGTACTACGACCTCCGGGTGAAGGCCCGGGAAGAGGGAGATGAGAGCTTCCGGGCCGAGATCGGTGCCGAGGCCATTCGGACCCTCCTCAAGATGCTGGACTCGCCCGAGAAACCCATTGAAGAGCAGAACCAGGACGGCCGTGGGCTGGATCGACTGGCCTCCTGGCTTCGACACGAGATCGCCACGGAGACCTCTCAGCATCGGAAGAAAAAGAAGCTGAAGCGGCTCAAAGTCGTGGACGCACTCCGCAACTCCGGGACCTCGCCCGAGTCCAGAAACCGTCCCGAATGGATCGTCATGGATGTGGTTCCGGTCATTCCGCCGGATCTTCGTCCCCTGGTTCCCCTGGATGGCGGCCGGTTCGCCACCTCCGACCTGAACGATCTTTATCGCCGGGTTATCAACCGAAACAACCGTCTCAAGAAGCTCATCGAGATGCGGGCTCCGGAGGTGATCCTCCGGAACGAGAAGCGGATGTTGCAGGAGGCAGTGGACGCCCTGTTCGACAATGGGCGGCGCTCCAAGGCGATCCGCGGCCGTGGCAAGCGGCCCCTCAAGTCCCTCTCGGACATGCTGAAGGGGAAGCAGGGCCGCTTCCGTCAGAACCTTCTTGGGAAGCGGGTGGACTACTCCGGTCGTTCCGTCATCGTGGTAGGGCCCGAGTTGAAGCTGCACCAGTGCGGCTTGCCCAAAGCCATGGCCGTGGAGCTCTTCAAACCCTTCAACATCCATGAGTTGGAGAAGCGGGGCGAGGCGGAGACCGTGAAACGGGCCAAGAAGATCGTCGAGAAGGACGATCCGAAGGTCTACGAGGTCCTGGAAGACATCATCAAGGATCACCCCGTTTTGCTGAACCGGGCTCCGACCCTCCACCGTTTGGGAATCCAGGCTTTCGAGCCGGTCCTGGTGGAAGGGAAGGCCATCCGGATTCACCCCCTGGTCTGCGCCGCTTTCAACGCCGACTTCGACGGGGACCAGATGGCGGTCCACGTGCCGTTGAGCTTCGAGGCCCAGCTGGAAGCCCGAGTACTCATGTTGGCTTCCAACAACATCCTGCTCCCCTCCAATGGGCGTCCGGTGGCTTCTCCGACCCAGGACATGGTCATGGGATCCTACTACCTCACCAAGCCGATCCTGGCGGTGAGCGACCTGGAGCGGGTGCTGGAGGATGGTAAAGCCCCGAAGGCGGTGCGGACCGCGGCCGAGGCGCAGATGGAGGAGTTCTTCGCAGACGCCCCCCGGTTCTCGTCCTACGGTCAGGTGGATATGGCTCTAGGGACGGAGAGGATCGACTTCCATACGCTGGTCTGGTTTTTCTTCCCTCCGAAGGACCACATCTCCCTCAAGGATACCGGAAAGACCGGTCGGTGGATTCGGACCACCGCGGGCAGGGTGCTCTTCAACTCCATCATCCCCGACGAGATGGGCTTCCTGAACAGGACCTTCGGGAAAAAGGAGCTGGGGGACCTGATTTTCGATTGTTTCACCACCGTGGGTCTCAGCCGCACCACCGAGTTCCTGGACAACCTCAAGGACTTCGGTTTCCGGTATGCCACCATGGGTGGGGTCAGCGTAGGCGTTGAGGACCTCGAGATCCCCATGGAAAAGACGGAGATCCTCGCCGATGCAGATGAGCAGGTCACTCGGTTCCAGAGAGCCTACTCCAGCGGTTTCATTAGCAACGGTGAGCGGTACAACAAGGTGATCGACACCTGGACCCACGCCAACAACGACGTGGCTGATGCCATGGTTCGTCACCTGGAGCGGTCCAAGGACGGCTTCAACCCGGTGTACATGATGATGACGTCTGGGGCCCGAGGTAACCGGGACCAGATGCGACAGCTCGCCGGGATGCGGGGCCTGATGGCCAAGCCGCAGAAGAAGCTCACCGGTGGGATCGGGGAGATCATCGAGAGCCCCATCAAATCCAACTTCCGCGAGGGACTCACCGTGGTGGAGTACTTCATCTCCACTCACGGTGCTCGGAAGGGGTTGGCGGACACGGCCCTCAAGACGGCTGATGCAGGGTACTTGACCCGACGCCTGGTTGATGTGGCGCAGGACCTGACCGTTACCGAAGAAGACTGCGAGACGATTCTCGGCTTGGAGATGACGGCCCTGAAGGAAGGGGAAGACATCATCGAGCCGCTCCGGGACCGCATCGTAGGGAACGTGGCCTTGGAAGACGTCTACGATCCCATCGACGGCGAACTCCTGGTGAAGGCCGGAAATCTCATCGTAGAGGAGGCCTCCGACGCCATCGAGGATGCCGGGATCCAGCAGGTCAAGATCCGGTCCGTGCTCACCTGTGAGGCGAAGCGCGGGATCTGCCGGAATTGCTATGGTCGGAACCTGGCCACCATGCAAATGGTGGACTCTGGGGAAGCAGTGGGAATCCTGGCGGCCCAGTCCATCGGTGAGCCTGGGACGCAGTTGACCCTCCGGACCTTCCACATCGGTGGAACAGCGGCCCGGATCGCGGCCCAGACACAACGGAAGTCAAAGATCAACGGGACCATCGCTCTGGATCGTGTCACCTTTGTCCAGACCCCGGACGACCTGCGGATTGTCACGTCTCGGGAGGGCCAGATTCTTCTGAAGACCAAGGAAGGACAGGTTCGAAGCCGCCTCTCGGTTCCGTACGGCGCGACTTTGTCCGTAGAAAACGACCAGGTGATCGAGGCTGGAGACCTGCTATTCAGCTGGGATCCCTACTCAGAGCCCATCGTGGCGGACTCCGAGGGCGTTGTGAAGTTCCAGGACATCGTTGAAGAACAGACGATGCGTGAGGAGCTGGACGAGTCCACGGGTCGCCGCCAGATGACCATCATCGAGGACAGGGAAAAGAAACTCCATCCCACCGTCCAGATCCGAAAGAAGACGAAAGGCAAGCGGGCGGGGGACAAGCTCAGAGAATTCATTCTGCCCGTTGGAGCACAGATCATTGTCCAGGATGGAGCCGTGGTGGCCCCAGGGGACACCCTGGCAAAGATCAGCCGAGAGGTCTACAAGACCCGTGACATCACCGGGGGTCTGCCAAGAGTCGCGGAACTGTTTGAGGCTCGCCGACCCAAGGATCCTGCCGTAATCACCGAGATCGACGGAACCATCTCATTCGGTGAAGTGAAGCGCGGGAAACGTGAGATCCTCGTGGCTCCTGAGAGCGGGGACGAGCGCGTCTACGAGATTCCGGTGGGTAAGCACCTCCGGGTGCATGAGGGCGACCACGTCCGGGCCGGGGATCGCCTGAGCGAGGGTCCGGTGAACCCGCACGACATCCTCCGGATCAAAGGGCCTCGGGCCGTGCAGGAATATCTCCTGAACGAGATCCAGGAGGTCTACCGTCTCCAGGGCGTGAAGATCAACGACAAGCACATCGGGGTGATCGTCCGACAGATGCTCCAGAAGGTTCGCATCACCGATCCTGGCGACACCGAGTTCCTGGAAGGGGACCACATCGACCGGGTGGAGTTTCGAGAGGTGAACCAGAAGGTGATTGCCGAAGGCGACAAGGCTGCCCGGTCGGAGCCGCTCCTGCTGGGGATCACCAAGGCGAGCCTGACCACGGAGTCCTTCATCTCCGCTGCTTCCTTCCAGGAGACGACGAGGGTTCTGACCGACGCCGCGGTGCGGGGCGCCCGGGACGACCTCAAGGGCCTCAAGGAGAACATCATCATCGGGCACCTGATCCCGGCCGGAAGCGGGATCCACCGGTATCACGATGTCGAGTTCGTTGTCGAACAGGATTTCTACGACGAGGAGATTCTCCCGCTCTCGGAGACCGACGATCTCATCTCGGGCTTGGGGGCCGAAGCGGGGTCCACCGAGGAGGCCACTGCGGACTGATCACCCCAACGCCGAGCCGGCCCACGGACGTTGGCTCGACCTGAGTTCTTCGGGAGGGGGGGGCACCTTCTGGTGCTCCCCCTCTCGTTCTCCGGTGCAGCATTCTGCCAGAACCGATGCAAGAAAAAAGAGGTTTCCCTGAGCTCTTTTGTAGATCGGTGGGCAAGATGCCCTGTCGGACCGTATCATCTGCATGCTGGCATGACTCCTGCCAAAAGGAAGGTCCCGGAAGCCCGTCCCGACCCCTCAACCCCTCCCCAGGGGTTCCCAACCGCCGGGGTCCGCGTTCAGCAAGGAGGGAACCATCACCCTGCCCACCGGTCACAACCGACCTCGCCACCGTACCGGTTTCACCCTTACCGAATTGGTGTATCTGATGATCGTGGTGGGGGTGCTGGCGGGGGTCGCCATTCCTC